>SKSE01000270.1 GCA_007118135.1 Bacteroidales bacterium
CCAAACGGATATTGTGCTGTGCCTGAAAACTGTTTCTGATGATATTATTTTCATGAGAAAATGAAGTTGCACTGCTTCTGAGTCTCATCTGGGTGTAGTCGGCATATTCATAATCAAAGCTTAACAGTCCGTTAGCACCAAACACCAGTCCCATGCTACCCAGCAACCTTAAAGGAGTATTTAGTTCATAACTGTGGCGTCCGCGTGGTGAGCTATCTTCGTAGCTCACCTGAACATCATCAAGGGTAAGATTTGATTTCATTTGAGTACGCCATTCATCTTCCAGGTTATAGAAAGTAGGAGTATGAATCGCTGCACCCAAACGAATCATATCGTTGGCACGGAAAATCATTCCAAATTTAAAGTTGAAACCGCTACCACTGGTTTTAAGTGTTTCGCGAAATTCAAGGGAATTGAAAATTGAGTCTGAATTATTTATATCAACTTCTGTGTAAGTATATTCTTCTTCAAAGCTTATAAATGGAAATCCGAAAGTAGCACCAAGATATAACCGGTTGCTGTAATTGGCACCTACGGTAAGCACCATTTCACGCATAGAACCACTGGTTGTGGTTTCTCTCCTTTGTAAAACGTTTCCATCTGCCATATCAACAAAGAACTCACCATTTACAATATCCAAAAGGAAAGTTTCCCAGGCAAGCTCGGTGGTAAATGGGTCAAAACCTGTGGGATTGGCCGGGTTAATGCCTGCCTGTAAGACCCTGTTAAGGTAATCTGTCATAAGGGAGCTCTCATTATTAAACCCTTCATAGATTTTCCGGTTATTAAAACTCATGTGCCGGTTCAATCCGAAGCCTAACTGAAAGCCCATCCAACCTGACTCTTTAAGCTGATTAGGATCGTTGAATGCTAAAACCAGCCCAACATTTCCTATGTTAAAATTATAGTCGATGTCATCGGCAAAAGTTCCATAAAAACTTGATTCTACTTTGCTGAAGTTCAGGGAAGGTGTTATGGTAAATTCATTGCTTCGGTATATTGCAATACCTGCCGGGTTGGTGCTAAGTGATGAGAAATCACCTCCTAGTGCTCCAAATGCTCCGCCGGTGCTTATAAAACGAGCTGTTCCGCCGGGGTTAAACATGGAGTATCTCAGTGCATCTGTTTCATTCTGGGCGATACTGAATTGCGTAATCCCCATTAAAAATAATATAATAAAGCTTAGTCGTTGCATCTTAGTTTTATTTTTAAGTTGTTAGGATATGAGGTATGTGTTGAAATTGTTGGAGAAAACAATTTTCAGTCCTTTTAAAGAAAGCTCCCCTGTAACAGGTTGTATCAAGGGAGCTTTCTGAAAAGTTATTTATTATCTGTTTCTGCCGCCACTGCTTCTGGAGCTGGAACCAGATGATCTTGAGCCTGAGCTTGAACCACTGCTTCTTGATGGGGGAGAACTGCTTCTTACGTTGCTCCCGGAAGATGAGCCACTCCTTTGCGGAGAGCTAACAGATGGTGTGCTTCTCTGTGGGGCTCTCTGTGGGGCAGCCTGAGGTCTGCTTTGTTGAGGTGTCCTTTGCGGAGCAGCTTGTGGCCTGGTTTGCGAAGGAGTTCTCGATGGAGTAGCCTGAGGCCTGGTTTGTTGAGGCCTTTGCTGCGGTGCAGCCTGTGGGCGTGTGGTTTCTGGGCGTGTTTGTTGTGGGCGTGCCTGCTGCTGAGGTTGTTGCCTTTCGCGCTCACTTCCTACCGAAGCCGGCCGTTGCTCGCCCGCAGGTCTCCTATACTCCTGATTGGAGCGAGGCTGCTGCTGGCTGGGCGGCGTGTAGGTTCTTGGTCTTGTTTGGGCAGGCGCTGCTTCAGTTCCCTGCTGGGGAGTTTGCTGCGGTCTTGTATACCTCGGGGTTTGTTCTCCCTGGTAACGTTCGCGGCTGGGTGCAGTATAGTCTGATGGTCTGCGTTCAGGCTGATAACGTTCCTGCTGAGGTCTTTGCTGTGTGCGGGTTTGTTCTGTCCGCTGAGGTTGCACTCCCTGCTGTACCTGAGTCTGTTCAGTCCGTCGCGGTTGTGCTTCTTGCTGAGGTCTTGCTGTATTTTTTCTGTCAACCTGTCTTTGCGGACTGGCGGCTTCTGCAGGTCTGGTTTGTGCATCAACTCTATCTGTAGTTCTTCTGGTATCTGCCGGAGCAGCTAACTCTCTCTGGGATTCACGAGTCCCTTCCCGGGTAACAGTTTGGGTTTCTGTAGTACGCCCCCTGCGTTCAGCAACAGTTCTGTTACTGGCTACACGTTGATTGGAATTCTCGAATCGCTCTGCAAAGCTGGTTTCATTTTGACGGCCTGAAACCGGTCTGGTGCCTGCAGCTACAGTACTTCCGCTGGAGCCTCTGTGGCCATAATAATAGTTGCTTGCGTCGTAACTGTTATAGAAGTAATGGTTGTAGTAACTACCAAAACGTCCGGCCCAGAAACCATGATGGTAACCTGCCCAGTATCCGTAGTTATGTCCATGCCAGTAACTTCCCCATCGCGGACCCCATCCCCAGGCATGTCCGTAATGAGCCCATCCCCATGGTCTGTAGCCCCAAGAGTAGTAAAATCCGGGATAATAAAGTGGAAGAGCTCCATAACCCATATAGATACTTACACCATAGTAATAGGGATTATAGTTATACCAGTAAAGATTGGTAAACCATGGGTCATAATAGCTGAAGTAGGCATAATTACGATGGAACCTGCGTATACGTGATGTATAGGCATAATCGTAATAACCATCAAGATAATAGTTGTTGATGATGTAGGTGCTGCCATCATCATCATAATAGGTTTCTGTTTGCGCAGGTTGTGACTTATATTGATTGTTATTATCATAATAATAATCATCATCAACATAAGCATAGTCATCCTGGTATGCATTGACAGGGCGGCTTTCATCTGCCGGGCTGATTTGCACAGCGGTAGCGGTTGTTTGGGCCGCAGTTTCTGCGTATTCCCTTGCGCTGCCGGGGCTGTAATAAATATCGTCGTAAGTTTGTGATGCATGATATGATGAAGAACATGCAGTAAACAATACCGATATTCCTACGATAAGTTTTACAAAGGTTTTCATAACTGTTTCCTCCTTGGTGTTTATGTTTAGTTTATCTTTTCTTTTCTGTACCCGATTTCAAAAATAAGATTTTGTTTTCTAATAATTTCTTAAATTTGCCGGGTTATTTATACACCCTTAATACTGCAAATTTTATACCAATAACAACTTATGGCTAAAGATTTTTCAACAAGAGAAGATAATTATTCGAAGTGGTACAACGACATCGTCCAGAAGGCTGATTTGGCAGAGAATTCAGCGGTTCGAGGCTGTATGGTTATTAAGCCCTATGGATATGCAATATGGGAACGTATGCAATCGGCCCTTGATCAAATGTTTAAGGATACCGGGCATTCCAACGCTTACTTCCCAATTTTCATACCAAAGTCGTTTTTTAGTAAAGAGGCCGATCATGTTGAAGGTTTTGCCAAAGAATGTGCTGTTGTAACGCATTACAGGCTCAAAAATGATCCTGATGGGAAAGGCGTTGTTGTTGATGAAGATGCTAAACTGGAAGAAGAACTTATTATTCGTCCTACCTCCGAAACTATAATCTGGGATACATATCGCAATTGGGTGCAATCATACAGAGACCTTCCCATACTCGTTAATCAATGGGCCAATGTGGTTCGCTGGGAAATGCGTACACGTATGTTTTTGCGCACGGCAGAGTTTCTTTGGCAGGAAGGGCATACAGCTCATGCCACCAAAGAAGAGGCACTCGAAGAAACCCGCAAAATGCTGGATGTTTACGCCGAATTTGCCGAAAAATTTATGGCTATCCCCGTTCTTAAGGGCGTTAAATCGGAAAACGAAAGGTTTGCCGGTGCACTTGATACTTACTGCATTGAAGCTCTTATGCAGGATGGTAAGGCTCTTCAGGCCGGGACATCGCACTTCCTGGGGCAAAACTTTGCCAAAGCTTTCGATGTAAAGTTTACTAGCAAAGAGGGTAAGCTTGAGCATGTTTGGGCCACATCGTGGGGTGTTTCTACCCGACTGGTAGGTGCTCTCATCATGGCACATTCTGATGATAACGGATTGGTTTTACCTCCAAAACTTGCACCCATTCAGGTGGTAATTGTTCCTATTTATAAAAATGAAGAACAATATAAGCTGGTATGTGAAAGGGCTGATGAGATATTTAAAGAATTGAAAGCAAAGGGTATAAGAGTTAAATTCGATGACAGGGATACGTATAAACCCGGTTGGAAGTTCAATGAGTATGAATTTAAGGGCGTTCCTGTCCGGTTGGCTATTGGCCCCAGAGATGTGGAGAACGAAACCATAGAAATAGCCCGACGTGATACCCTGGAGAAATCCATTTTTAATCAAAAGGATCTTTCCAATAAAATTGAACATCTTTTGGAGGCAATTCAGGATAATCTTTTCCAGAAGGCACTTACTTTCAGAGATGACAAAACTTACTATGCCGACAGTTGGGATGAGTTCAAACAGCTCCTTAAAAAAGGTGGTTTTATATATGCCCATTGGGATGGCACGGCTGAAACTGAGCAAAAAATCAAGGAAGAAACCAAGGCAACTATACGTTGTATCCCGTTGGTCAACAAAAAGGAGGATGGTAAATGCATCTATTCGGGAAAGTCTTCATCACAGAAGGTGGTCTTTGCCCTTGCATATTAGGTTTTTTTAAGCTTGTCATTAATCTGTGTTGTAACACTTATTATACTATACTTTAGTTTGATTCGTTTTGTATTGTAACTTTACATGCATCATTAAAAATATCTTTATGATAAAGAAAATAATTCTCATGTTTCTGATGTCTGGGTTTATAGCTCTTGATGCACAAAACCCTGCACCTCTGGGGCATGACGAAAAGGAAAGAAGTTACATATCCCGTGATAACAGGGTTGATGTTTTACAGGATGCACACCGAAGTTTTAACAGGAAAACAGGTATGAATGGATTCCGGGTTCAGATCTATACTGATTCGGGTAACAGATCAAAACTTCGTACCGACAGGGTTAAGGCGGAATTTGACTCCAAATATCCCAATGTGCCTTCCTATATTTCTTACGATGAGCCCTACTACAGGCTCAGAGTTGGAGATTTCAGGACTCGTCTCGATGCTTTGAGATTTCTTAACGAGGTATCATCGACATACCTTTCTTCAATCATTGTAGTTGATAAAATTAACTTTCCCCCATTGGAAAAAGAAATCAGAAAAACCTGGGAAACGGACCGAAGTTCAAATGAGTAAAAATAAAAAAGCCGGGCAATCAAACCCGGCTTTTTTTTAGTTTCTGTCAAGAGCATTAAGGTCTTCAAAAGCTGCTTTTAATCTGTCGCGCAAAGCTTCCTCGCCTTTTCTGAGCCATGTTCTGGGGTCATAGAATTTTTTGTTGGGTTTATCATCTCCTTCAGGGTTTCCTATTTGTTCCTGCAGGTAACCTTCATTTTTCTTATAGAAGTTTTTCACTCCATCCCAGAATGCCCATTGAGTATCGGTATCAATATTCATTTTGATAACACCATACGAAATAGCCTCCCTGATCTCTTCGCGGGAAGAACCACTTCCGCCGTGGAAAACGAAGTTAACAGGCTTAGTTGCAGTTTTAAACGTTTCTTCAATGAATTTTTGTGAGTTATCGAGAATCTTAGGTTCGAGCCTTACGTTGCCCGGCTTATATACTCCGTGTACGTTGCCAAAGCTTGCTGCAACGGTAAACTTATCAGAAACTTTGTTTAAAGCCTCATACATTGCAGCAACTTCTTCGGGTTGGGTATAAAGTTTGGAACTATCAATTCCTGTGTTATCAACGCCATCTTCTTCTCCACCGGTAACTCCAAGTTCTATTTCAAGTGTCATTCCGATTTTGCTCATTCTTTCGTGGTAACGAACACATATTTCAATGTTCTCTTCCAGCGACTCTTCTGAAAGGTCAAGCATATGTGAGCTGAACAGGGGCTTCCCGAATTGCTTGTAATTTTCTTCAGATGCTTCAATCAGGCCGTCAATCCAGGGTAAGAGTTTTTTGGCAGCATGATCGGTATGCATAATAACCCTTACACCATATTGTTCGGCCATCATTGCCACGTGCTTTGCTCCCGATATAGCCCCTGCAATCGCAGCTTTCTGGTTTTCGTTTGATAGGCTTTTACCCGCATAAAAATGGGCTCCACCGTTGGAGAACTGGATGATAACCGGCGAGTTAACGTCTCTGGCAGTTTCCAGTACTGCATTAACAGAATGGGTTCCGATAACATTCACCGCAGGAAGAGCAAACTGATGCTCTCTGGCAATTTTAAACAATTCCTGTACTTTGTCACCGGTAACAATTCCGGGCTCAATATTCTTCATCAAATTAGCTGTCATTTTTTTACTCTTTAAATTATACGCTTTGTTAGTTATGTAAATCAACCTTTCAATTAAAGACCAAAATTACAAAAATTGAAGCAATACAGGATTTCTACTCAGAATTAATTTCGTGTTACTTCTCCCATGCTTTTCAATGATTTTTTTTATGAAAAACTGCTCAGGGAAAACCCGAATTTTAAGTTACTGGTAAACAGATGCTTATTGATTTCAATATTTTTTTTGAAATTAATTGATTTTTTTTGTAACTTTAAATTAAATAGCAAACTTAAAATTTTCTCTTGATAAAAATTTCCCTTTTGTTTTCCTCGGCCGGCAGTTCCCCGCTGCCGGCTTCTTCATTTTTACAGTATTAACTCAATAATATTTTAATTGCAAAGTTTTCCTAATTAAGGAATGCATTATATTTGGTCAGTGATTTAGTTATATTTTTTTTCGAATATTGCTTCATTCAAACCAGAACACTATGAAACCAATTTCAAAAAAACTAAGTAAGACAGGGCGGCAAAATTTACTGAAACCTCCCATAAAAAGGCATGCATTGATATTTTTATTTTCAGGTCTGTTAATTCTTAATTTGTTTTCCTGTAAAACCAATGTTGAAGAAGTTGAACGTCTCCAGGAGGAAAATCAGTTATTAAAAGACCAGCTAGAGACCAATATTGAAAATGTGGAAGCTTACTTCAACGACCTGAATCAGATAGAAGAAAACCTGAGGATAATAAAAGAGAGAGAAGATATGATAACGGGAGAAGCAACAGGAGGTCTTGAACTGGGTATAAGTCAGCAGGATCGAATCAATCAGGATATCTTTGTAATCGGAGAGCTTATGGAGAAAAACCGTGAACTGATAGCTAACCTTAATAACAGAATCAGAAATTCCGATCAGCGGATAGCTGGTTTTGAGCAAATGGTAACCCGATTGAATCAAACCATTGAAGAAAAAGAGATTGAAATTCTGATGTTACGCGATCAACTTGCCCAAATGAATCTGCAGGTTGATGTGCTGATAGCTCGTGTAGATACACTCGAACAGGAATCGGAACGTAAAAGCAGGCTCCTGCAGGAACAAACCCTGGAAATGAATGCTGCCTGGTTTGCCATAGGTTCGCGAAAAGAACTTATTGATAATGATATTATTTCAAGAGAAGGGGGCTTTCTTGGTATTGGCCGTACCAATCGGCTCAAGACCGACTTTAATAAAGATTTTTTTACGCGAATTGATATTACCCGCGATTTTGATATTACAATAATAGGAGAGAATCCCGAATTAATCAGCTCACATCCGTCAAATACTTACCAGTTTGTATCGGAAGAAGATGAAAATATTCTTCGCATAATTGACCCTGATCGTTTTTGGGGTGCAACGCGCTACCTGATTATTCAAATTCGATAATTAATGCAAAACAGAAAAACAAAAAGGTGGATGTTACATTTACAACATCCACCTTTTTAATGATTATAACTGATAAATACTATTAGAAACCGTTTAGCTCCATGGTAACTGTGGGTATTAGAAGGAAAAATCCAAGTATTATGAGAGTAACTATCAGTGGCCATACCCATTTAACCCATTTATGATAAGGAATCCGGGCTACACCCAATACTGCAATTAAAACCCCGGAAGTTGGGGTTATCATATTGGTGAAACCGTCACCAAACTGAAATGCCATTACCGTTGCTTGTCTTGAAATGCCAATAAGATCGCTGAAAGGAGCCATAATGGGCATTGTAATAGCTGCCTTAGCTGACCCTGAAGGTATTACGATATTTATGATAGTTTGTATAACATACATGGTTCCAACAGATGCCACATTTCCGAAATTTCCCATGCTTTTTGACAATCCGTAAAGGATAGAGTCAATTATTCCCCCATCCTCAAGAACAACGATAATACC
>SKSE01000320.1 GCA_007118135.1 Bacteroidales bacterium
AATCTTCGTCAGGCATCCCTGCCCAACTTAAATCTTGTAATTCGATCAATCATACTCTAAAGTAAATTAACCGGGTACTCGCTCGCTTTAAATTGTCAATATCAAATATCTTCAAAGAACTTATTGTATTCCTGTATTTTGAAATCATTCCGTTGAATGATCATTTTTCAATTTGGGACTGCAAAGGTAAATATTTATTTTCTATCAACAAGAAAATAATTTTATTTTTTTCTCTTAAAGCTTGCAGCAGATGCAAAAGAAAAGAACATTGATTTCTTATTTGCGGGCTGCAAAGGTAATTATTTTTTTATCACACAATGCGATTTTTTTAATCATAATGCATCAAAAAATCAGAAAAAACTTTTCTGACAGCCTGACACATAATAACCAAAACAAGTAAGAATTTTTTCGGAATCACAAACTTCTTAATATAAGGAATTCCATGCAAAAATCCAAAAAAAATTTAGGTATTTTGTTGCTTAAATCTCATTTTGTTTTAATTTTGGTGCCTTTGGGGATGTCACTGACGATAAAATAATATTGATTCCTGCAAACTTAAATCATGAATATAATAATCTACTTTTTTAACTATCTGCAAAAACCAATTAGCCTATGGAAGTATTAGAGATTGCAAGGTGGCAGTTTGGAATCACAACTGTTTACCACTTCTTCTTCAGCCCATTGACCATGGGGCTGGCAGTTTTAACTGCAATTTTACACACTTTTTACTACCGCACCGGAAGCGAACATTACAAATTACTGACAAAGTACTTTGGAAAACTCTTCATTATCATATTCGCACTTGGGGTAGTTACCGGTATCGTACTGGAATTTCAGTTTGGTATGGCCTGGTCGAACTATTCGCGATTTGTTGGCGATATTTTTGGAATTCCACTGGCCATCGAAGCATTACTTGCCTTTTTCCTGGAATCCACCTTTATTGCAGTATGGTTGTTTGGATGGGGAAGGTTGCCAAAGGGCATACACTTGCTGAGTATATGGCTGGTAGCAATCGGGTCAAATCTTTCGGCCTTATGGATCATAATTGCCAATGCATGGATGCAGGTTCCTGTAGGTTATGTGTTAAACAACGGACGTGCAGAATTAAGCGATTTTGTTGCTGTAATGCTCAACGAACAAATGCTGGTTATGGCACAACATACTATTATTGCAGCATTTGTAACCGGTGGTCTTTTTATGCTGGGCATCAGTTCATGGCATATTATGCGCAAAAACCAGGTTGAAATATTTGGTAAATCAGCCCGTATTGCATTGGTCTTTACTGCAGTTTCGGCATTGCTTGTTGCAACAACCGGTCATAAACACGCTCAGCATACTGTAAAACATCAGCCCATGAAAATGGCAGCTATGGAAGGTTTATGGGAATCAGAGCAACCTGCAAGCTTCTCATTGTTCGCCATCATAGACCAGGAAAACCGAACGACACGTCGTGAGTTTAAACTTCCCTACATGCTCTCGGTACTTGCTTACAACAACCTTACTACTGAAGTTAAAGGCATGAACGATCTTCAAAAAGAATATGAAGAAGCATACGGCCCAGGAGATTATCTGCCACCGGTTGCAGTTGTATACTGGAGCTTCCGGTTAATGGTAGGGCTGGGCATGCTGTTTATTATTTTTGCCATCATAGGTCTTATTCAATGGTGGAGAGATAAACTTGAAGACAGCCGGCTTTATCTGAGGCTGGCAACCATTGTGATGTTTTTACCCCTGCTGGCAAACTCCCTGGGTTGGATTGTGGCAGAAATGGGCCGTCAACCATGGGTTGTTTATGGTTTGATGCTGACCCGCGATGGGGTTTCTCCAAATGTGAGCGCAGGCTCCATGCTTCTTACAACCATTGTATTTACATTGATTTACGGCTTGCTTGCAGCTGTGGCAGTATATCTGGTTCATCGCTTTGCAAAACCGGGAGTGCCCGAAGATGCCGATAAAATGGTACATGCTTACTAAGATATTTTCAAAACTTAAAAAATTTTAGGATATGGATTTTCAAGTAATTTGGTTCATTTTAATAGCAATACTATTTATAGGCTATTTCATTCTGGAAGGTTTTGACTTCGGAGTAGGCATTTTAATGCCATTTATCAGCAAGGATGATACCGATCGCAGAATTGTTATCAATACGATTGGCCCCTTCTGGGATGCCAATGAGGTATGGCTCATTACTGCCGGTGGGGCAATGTTTGCTGCTTTTCCACACTGGTATGCTACGCTTTTCAGTGGCTTTTATATTCCACTTTTTCTCATGTTGCTTGCATTGATTTTAAGAGCTGTTGGGTTTGAATTCAGAAGTAAGATGCCGCAGAAATGGTGGCGCAAAACCTTCGACCAGTTTATTTTCTGGGGAAGTTTAATACCTGCTTTGTTATGGGGTGTTGCCTTTACCAATATTGTCCAGGGTGTACCCATTGGATCCGATATGAATTTCACGGGAAACCTGCTTCAGATTCTTAATCCCTATGCCTTACTGGGGGGATTGGTGGTAGTTCTTATCTTTACATTGCACGGGGCTTTGTTTTTAAGTTTACGCACTACGGACGACCTGAAAGAACGTGCTGAAAAAATTGCACGAATGCTTTGGATACCCATAGGAGTAATTACAGCTGCATTTGCCATAATGGGTTACTGGAATACGGTTCTTTTTGAAGGATTGGGACTGGTACCCGGAAGTTTCCCGACCCTGGCCATTCTGAGTTTTATTACCTGTTTCGTTTTTATAAAACTCAAAATGCAGGGATATGCCTTTGCAGCAATGGCTGCTACAATATTATTAGGTGCTTCCGTTGTCTTTTACGGATTGTTCCCCAATGTTATGCCTTCATCGCTTAACCCGGAATACAGTCTTACCATATACAATGCATCATCCAGTGAACTTACATTAAAGATCATGTCAATAGTTGCTTTGTTTTTTGTTCCCATTGTGTTGGCATACCAGGGCTGGAGTTATTATGTATTCAGCAAACGCATCAGCCGCGATGCCATTCCAAGGGAATAATCAAACCTATCACCTGAACAGCAAATTTCATTGACAAAAACAGAAACAAAAAAAACAGAATCAGGCATGCACATTCATCGAAGACTTTTTGGTCTTGCCATGAATGTGCATGGTTTTTTTATGGGAATTGCCATTATCAGTTTTCTGATAGCAGGCAATGTGATTCTGCAAATGTATTTACTGAGCAGCATTATTGCAGATGTTTTCCTGTACAATGAAATAACCCGACATGATTTCATTTTTTTTCTGGCTGCTACCATAATCATAAGAAGTCTGCTGATATGGATTCGTGAGCGGTTCGCTCAAATTAAGTCAGTTGAAATCAAATCTTCCCTGAAAAGAGAACTTTTCCAAAAGATACTTACTCTTGGCCCTTCCTTTACACGCACCAGGAAAACGGGCGATTTGATTGCTTCCATTACCGATGGTGCAGAAAAACTTGATGACTATTTTACCCGCTACATACCTTCCGTTATTCATATAATAATCCTGCCGGTGGTGATCATTGTTTTCACTATCACCATGGACTGGATAAGCGGACTGATTCTATTACTGACAGCACCGCTGATACTGTTTTTCATGTGGCTCATAGGCACTTATGCCAAAAAGCTTACACAAAATCAATGGAAAGAACTTTCACATCTGTCATCTCACTTTCTTGATGTATTACAGGGTTTGAAGACACTGAAGATTTTCGGCTCAAGTCGCAAAGAATCAGAACAAGTGGATGACAAGAGTAATGATTTTCGGTTGATTACGATGAATGTACTTAAAGTGGCATTTCTTTCGGGAATGGTTCTGGAACTGGCTGCAAGCATTAGTATTGCACTGGTTGCTGTGCAGGTTGGGATAAGATTGATTGAGGGACTGCTGACATATCAGCCCGGCCTGTTTATATTATTACTGGCCCCGGAGTTTTATCTGCCTTTCCGTACACTGGGAAGTCACCATCACGCAGGGATGGAAGGGGCTGCAGCAGCTGCAGGTATTTTTAGTATTACTGATGAAAAAACAGAAACCCTGGAAACCGGGATAGCCCCCACCAATGATTCTGCACCCCCTGCAATTCAATTCAAAGACGTATCATTTACTTATCCGGGTAATGCAATCCCTGCCGTTCGCCAAATCAATTATACACTACATCCTGGCACACTAACTGCAATTGTGGGACCTACAGGTGCCGGCAAAACTACTTTTGCTCATTTGCTACTAGGTTATCTTCGTGCCAAAACCGGGTCTATACTCATCAACGATATCAATCTGGATGAACTTAATCCGGAAGACTGGCGTCAAAGTCTGGCATACGTGCCCCAACACCCGCATTTTTTTCAGGGCACAATACTACAAAATCTTTTGATGGCAAATGAGCAGGCAACAACAGAACAGGTAATAATTGCTGCCCGGAAAGCCGGTGCAAATGAGTTTATTGAGAGTTTGCCCAAGGGATATCATACCGGTCTTGACGAAAATGCAGCAAATCTTAGCGGAGGTGAAAAACAAAGACTTGCCATTGCAAGAGCTTTGCTGAAAAATGCACCCGTCCTTATACTGGACGAACCCACATCAAACCTGGACCCCGAAAGCGAACAACTCATTTCGGATGCAATGGAACGCATTACAAAAAACAGAACTACCCTGGTTATAGCACACAGGCTCCGCACAGTAACCAAAGCCGACAACATACTGATATTCAGCAATGGAAAGATTGCCGAAAGCGGTAAACACGATGAGCTTATACTGAAAAACGGCATTTACACAGATTTTCTGGAAACCCTTGGAATTTTAAACAAACACCAATGATCAGCAGACTGTTAACCTATATCAAAAACCATAAATGGCAGTTCCGACTGGCATTGCTGCTGTCAGTGGGCACCATCCTGGCCGGTATAGGTTTGATGACTACCTCAGGCTATCTGATTACCCGTGCTGCCCAGCGACCCATGATTGTAGATTTGTTTATGGTTACCGCTGCTGTAAGATTTTTTGGTATTTCCAGGGCTGTGGTAAGGTATTTTGAGCGCGTGGTGTCACATGACCTTACATTCAGGATATTGCATTCCATGCGGGTTGATTTATTCCGGAAGTTTGATTCCTTTTCACAGAAATGGTTAATGGGCCAGAAATCCGGCGACCTGCTCTCGGGCATAGTATCCGATATTGAAACACTGCAAAATGTTTATCTGCGTATAATTTCACCGGTTCTTGTTGCAACTTTAATTTCGATTCTTACATTTGCCGGGCTTGCTTTTTTTGATTTCACCCTTGCTCTGACCGCCTTTGCTTTTCTGGCATTCAACGGAGTTGCCGTACCTTACTTTTCGCTTAAACTGGCCAGGGGTCGGGGAAAAAACGATATTTCCACCCGGACCCAATTGAAAATATTTTTGGTTGACCGCCTGCAGGGATTACAGGATTTACTTTGGATGGGACGCAGAAAGGATACACAGGATGAATTCGACCGGTTACAAAACCAACTTGACGATATCCAGACCCGAAATGCAGGAACATCAGGCATTACCGAAGGCTTGAACACCCTGCTGTCGCATCTTGCCATGTTTATCGTTTTGATATTGGCCATCCCCCTTGTAATAAACGGAGATATAAAAGGCGTATGGCTTGCGGCAATCACATTGGGAGTTTTAAGCAGTTTTGAAGCGGTGCAGGGGCTTGCCAACGCTTTTATCCAGTATGAAAATTCACAGGAAGCATCGGAACGTGTTTTTTCTCTGGCAGAGAGCGGAAAAGAAGTTTCTGTGTCAGAAAATCAAAAACATATTGAAATTCCTGATGGTAAAATTGAAGTCCGATTCAAGAATGTGTCCTTTTCTTACCATAAAGAAAACATCACACTTAATGATATTTCATTCGATTTAGCTGCCGGAAGCAAAACAGCTATAGTTGGCCCCACAGGAAGTGGAAAAAGCACCCTCGTAAACCTGCTGCTGGGTTTCTGGAAACCCGACCATGGTCAAATACTGGCCAATGACATTGATATTCATAGTTTCGACCCAGATAAATTCAGAAAAAGATTCGGAACGGTATCGCAGGATGCATATATTTTCAACCGTTCGTTACGGGAAAACCTGCTCATTGCCAATCCCGATGCAACCGATGAACAACTGAAAGAATCTCTCCAGAGAGTGGGGCTTTCAGACTTTGCCCAAAACCTTGACCTGGAACCCGGCTCGCAGGGCATGAGATTCTCGGGCGGCGAAAGGCAATTGATTGCTTTGGCAAGGGTTTTTCTGAAGGAGTCGGATTTCTGGATTTTTGATGAACTTACAGCCCATATGGATGCGGGTACAGAGCGTAAAGTCCTGGATGCCATATGGTCAAACCTGAACCATAAGGGCCTTTTGCTGATTACACACAGACTCATCGATATGGAAAAAATGGACCAGATTTTTGTTATGCAAAAGGGCAAGATTGCAGAAAGGGGCACTCACACAGAGCTTATGCAACAAAAAGGGTTATATGCCCGAATGTTTGAATTCCAGAACGAATTAATCGGGGATGTATAGCAAGCTTTTTTCTCAATTGAATTAAAACATTGATTTTAAGTGCTTTTCATATAAAAAATTATTTCTCTTCTTATTTTTTTATTGTTTTTCAAAAAATGATAATTATTTTTGCTTATTGTTTATCAATAAATAATTATCGAATATGAAAAAAGAACCCAATCAAAATCGTATTATTATTCTATCTGTTGTGGCAGTTTTCGTGTACATTTTTATGGTTGCAAACTCCTTTTCTTCTGGCTGGGATGCATTCAAAATGGGATATAGGTCAGCATACGAAGAATGGGGACACACCCCTCAGATTGCCGAAACACCTGGAAGGTTTTATTTTCTTTCTATGAAAGCCCGTGAGGGATATATACAATTCCCTGATAAAATTTACAACAACCGAACTGAATCATTTTATCCTGCGCGGTCCAGTTGTTTAGTTGTTGCTTTGCCGAAGGGCACAGAAATACCAACTGAAGCAAAGTATTTTGACTGGCTTATGTCCTTTTTAATAATTATTTCGCTTTTTTTATATATAATCACACCAGTCATATTCATCCTACTTATACACTCTTTGTATACAGGGAATGTATTTGATAAAGATAGCACAAGTTATACCCGTTATCTGGGTATTATCCTTTTGTTAGTGTACGGTTGTATTCAGGGGGTTAGTTACGCCAGCTACCGTATGCACCAGTCTCTATTCAGTTTTGAAGAATACAGACATGTGTTTTCTTTCAGGGAAAACTATTTATTAATGATGGGAGTGGCAGTTCTGCTTACCTCGGAAATACTCAGGAGGGGGCTTATAATCAAGGAAGAACAGGATTTAACCGTTTAATCAGATAGTATTACCATGGCTATAATAGTAAACCTGGATGTAATGATGGCTAAGCGAAAAATCAGCCTTAACGAATTATCAGAAAGGGTAAATATCACCCCGGCTAATCTTTCCATTTTAAAAACAGGAAAAGCCAAAGCAATTCGATTTAGCACCCTGGAAGCCATATGCAAGGAACTGGATTGTCAGCCGGGAGATATTTTAGAATGGACGGATGCTGGTGACTGAAGGATGTTTTACACCCACGTGACAGTTTTTTTGTTTTACCAACCAAATTAGCCATTAACCTATCTCTCACTTCAAATTTCGATTTACATAAATGACTGGGATGAGATATGATTCTGTTTTTTCTTTTTACATCCCCCTGGCCCCCTTAAAAGGGGGAATTGGTCGGCATTTCTTCGGTCTTCCGTCTTCCGTCTTCCGTCTTCGGTCTCCGTTTTCCGTTCTCCGTATTCCCCTCTCCGGTTTTTTACCATGAACCTCCTGCTCCACCGCCACCAAATCGTCCGCCGCCGAATCCGCCGAATCCGCCGGGTCTGCCGCCACCAAAGCCGCCTCTGCCCGGGCTGAAGCTACCACGTCCGGAGCTGAAGTTTCCGAATGAACCGCGGCTGCCGCGACTTCCGTGACTTAACAACCAGAATAGTGTCCAGAAGGGAATGCTTTTGCCGGGACTGTGATAATTGCGTCGTCTGCGTGATAAAAAATAGACCAGAAGTATAACCATAATAAAGGGAACAAAAATGGCTCCTGCCGGAACATCTTCCTGCTGAGCATATTCACTTGCAGGAAACTCACCGGCAGCAAGTTGCATTATTACGGTTGTGGCATCATCGAGTCCCTGGTAATAATTATCTCTTCGAAAAGCCGGCAGAATTTCATTTTCAACAATCCTTCTGGCGGTAA
>SKSE01000133.1 GCA_007118135.1 Bacteroidales bacterium
AGTGCTACGATTCTAAAATTCATAACACGATTCTGATTCCCTTATCAATTATATAGCATTAGTTTATAGAAAAATTTACGATTATATATGATTAATACGAATTCAATGAAAAAACTACTGATCACCTTAATTACTGTTTTTATTACCGGATTAACTTTGATGGCTCAGGCACCCCGGGATACACTACTTATCGATGAGGTGGTAATATCTGCTTCACGCATAGAGATTTCGCGGCGTAATGTGCCTGTTACTGTGTCAAGCATAACCCGCGAACAAATTGAATTAAGCAACGAGTCCGCCATTTTGCCGGTATTAAGTCAACGAATTCCGGGCATGTTTGTTACCGAAAGAGGTGTTACCGGATTTGGTTTGGCACAAGGTTCGGCAGGCCAAATCAGCATGCGTGGTGTAGGGGGAACTGCACCCAATACACAGGTTTTGGTATTGATTGATGGCCACCCACAAATACAGGGTTTGTTTTCCCACCCCTTGCCAGATGCGTATGTGTCGACTGATGTGGAGAAAGTTGAAGTTATCAGGGGTCCGGCTTCCTTACTCTATGGCTCCAATGCCTTTGCCGGAGCAATAAATATAATTACCCGGCAACAAACACAAAAAGGTTTTGCAGGCAATGCACGTGTGTCCTACGGATCGTTCAATACTCAAAAATACATAGCAAGTGGAGGGTTCAGGGAAGGAAGGTTTAATGTCTTTGCTTCAATAAATCATGACCGCACCAATGGGCATCGCGACAATTCTGATTTTCAAATAGTAAATGGTTTTATAAAGGTTGGATATGAATTGAATAAAAATTTCAATTTAACCGCTGACTTCAGTATTGCTGATTTTTCTTCCGAAGATCCCGGGCCTGTGTTTGCAGCAGAACCTATGTTGTTTGGTATTGATGTTATGAGGGGGAGAGCTTCACTTGCAGTTAAAAACCAGTTTGAAAATTTTGAAGGAGGAATGATAGGATTTTACAATTTCGGGAAACATGAATTTACTGATGGATGGATATCTGATGATTATCATGCAGGTATTAGTTTGTTTCAGGGATTTAGTCCTTTTGCAGGAAATAGGGTTACAATAGGTGCGGATTATAAAAAAGTTGCCGGTATTGCCAACAATGTACCACCCTTTGCAGCCGATATATGGCACGAAGTAGATGATATGGCAGCGTACGTTTTCATGCAGCAAAGCCTTTTAAACAGATTAGTTCTTAGCACCGGGTTCAGGTTGGAAAACAATTCAATGTTTGGCAGTGAAACAGTTCCACAAGTCGGAATATCTTTTATGGCAACTGAAAATTCAACTTTTAAGGCAAGCACATCTAAGGGGTTTCGCAGTCCTTCCATTATGGAGTTGTATTTGTTTGCACCCAACCCTGACCTGAAGCCCGAAATCTTATGGAACTATGAGTTAGGTTTTAATTATCAATCTACCAGCAAAAGATTCAGTGCTGATTTAACAGTTTTCCTGATCGAAGGTGATAATATGATACAAGTAGTTCCCCCACCACCGCCACCGGCAATGCGGCAAAATATGGGTAGCTTTACCAACAGGGGCTTCGAAGCCGAGATGAGCTGGATAGCAAACCCTAACTTCAGTTTTTCAGGCAACTACAGCTATATCGACCTGGATCAGCCTCGAATAGCAGCACCCAAACATCAGTTGTACCTTGAAAGTACTTACCGTAACGGAGGCTTCCGCGTAAATCTTTCTGCACGACATATTTCAGAACTTTATACCGTTGTAGGAAGTCAACCTGTTCTGGAAAGCTTTACAATGATTAACCTGATGGGCTCCTATCGTATCAATGAAACCCTTGAAGTTTTTGCTTCTGGAAAGAACCTGCTTAATCAAACCTACCAGATCAATAATGGTTACCCCATGCCGGGTATTAACTTTATGACCGGGTTGAACATACAAATATGAAGTTTTATTAAATATTTTAATTTATCAGCTTGAAAAAATCTTGAAAAATGAAAAACCTTTCAACCCATTAGCCAATATCACTTATTTTTACAAAACCTAATATTCTGTAAAAATGCCTTTTTCTGAAAATCTTTGGTTTTTAATCATTCTTTTTTCTGCCATTGGTATATTATTTTTACTGGTTCTTGGATTTAAGGTGCATGCCTTTATAGCTCTGCTGATAGTAAGTATTGTAACCGGTTTATTAGCCGGAATGGAACCCCGAAACTTACTCATTACCATACAGGAAGGTATGGGAGGTACATTGGGGTATATAGCAGTTATTGTAGGACTTGGAGCCATATTCGGAAAAATTCTTGAGCATTCAGGCGGGGCAGAGGCGCTATCGCACCAATTACTTGCGCGATTTGGAGAAAAAAATGCACCCTGGGCACTTACTCTAACAGGTTTCATTATAGCAATTCCAGTGTTTTTCGATGTTGGGTTCATTATTCTGGTGCCCGTATTATACTCTTTATCGCGCAAAACGGGTAAGTCTCTTTTGTTTTATGGTATACCTTTGCTTGCCGGTCTTGCTGCAACACACAGTTTTATTCCCCCAACTCCCGGACCTGTGGCGGTTGCCGATATTATCGGTGCAAACCTGGGTTGGGTAATCCTGCTGGGGTTTGCTGTAGGTGTGCCCGTCGTAATTCTTGCCGGACCGCTTTTTGGCACTTTTATCAGCAAGCGAATCATAGTTAATCCACCGGCTGAATCTACTGATACTTCGCGGTTAGCAAGTCTTAAAGATTCATATACTGAAGCCGGCAGTAAATCTGGTCATCAAAGTGGTTATCCGGCTTTCAGGCTTATTGTTATAATAATTGGCACACCCCTGGTACTCATTATTCTCAATACGGTAACATCTGTACTGGTCAACAGGCAAGTTTTTGAGGTGGGATTATGGTCAGAGATTTTCATTTTTATTGGTCATCCATTTTCTGCCTTGATCATCGCTACTCTTGCCGCAATGTATTTTCTTGGCATACGTCGCGGAACCAACAAAAAGATCCTACAAGAAATCAGTAATGATGCACTGGGCCCTGCAGGGATTATTATTCTGGTAACCGGTGCAGGTGGAGTGTTAAAGCAGGTATTGGTAGATAGTGGAATGGGTGATCAGCTTGCACAGGCTGTGGCAGCATCGCCTGTAAACCCGCTTTTTCTGGCCTGGTTTATTGCAGCAGTTGTAAGAGTTACCCAAGGATCAGCTACAGTAGCCATGATCACTGCTGCAGGTATTATGAGCCCTGTATTACCGGCCTTTCACCTTTCTGATGCGCAAATGGCCCTTGTTGTTATAGCCATTGCTTCGGGGGCTACAATCCTTTCTCATGTTAGTGACAGCGGATTCTGGCTAGTTGGGAAATATCTCCGAATGGACGAAAAGCAGACTCTGCAGTCATGGACTATAATGGAAACAATCATTGCAGTGGCAGGTCTGTTATTTGCCTGGATTCTATTCAGGCTATTTTGATCTTATATATTCATAGAACTAAAAAACTTAACTTACCATTACATGGCAACTTTTCGAAAACCGGCAAATCTTTTATCCCTGTTACCTTTATTGGGTTTCCTGGGAGCCAGCATGGTTCCGCTGCTAAAGGGCAAAACACCCACCGACTGGCGCAAAGAGCACTACTACCACTATCATGCCTACCCCGACTGGCATATGGTAAAACGGCATTATGGCATAGCTGATCACCGGTACAAGCTGATCCACTTTTATTATGATATTGATGAGTGGGAGCTTTATGATCTTGAAAAGGATCCAGATGAAATGAACAACGTGTACGATGATCCAGCCTATAGGGAGATTAGGAAAGACCTTCACAAGCGTTTAATTGCACTACGGAAAAAGTACGGCGATTCCGATGAACTGATGAATTCATTTTTGCCCGAAGACCTTGAAAAGGAAAGAAGAAGATTTGTGCACAACTAATAAAACAACAATAATGGCCGGTTAAATTCAATTTATAATAAATTGAATTGAGCTCGGCTTCGTCACAACCACTTTATACCCATGCAAAGTTTGCGAATGCCCTGTATTTTTGATCCAACCTGTGTGAGAGAAGTCATGATAAAGAAGTGAAGGTAAATTCTGAAAGCTTAACCGTATACTTCTGAATCTTTTTCATTACTTTTAACTTGTATTTACAAGAACAAGCTTCTAAAAGACCAGAACTATGAACCAAAAACTACTTTTATTCATCATATGGGTGTTGCCCCTATTCATACAATCTACAGCATTACCGGTAACCCGTGAAACATCAAATGCACTAAGTGTTGAACAATTGCGTTTGAATTACCTGAAAAATCCCATAGGAACTGATGACCCATCACCCCGATTTTTCTGGGTTTTGAAGAGCGAATTGAGCAATACCGTGCAAACAACCTATCGTTTGCAGGTAAGTCTGGATAAGAGTTTCAGTGATGATTCGCAACTGATTTGGGATACGGGTACCATCCGGTCAAACCAGTCTATTCAGGTATCGTATGCCGGTGAGCCGTTGCAATCGGCAACCCGTTATTTCTGGCGTGTAATGGTAAGCGACAATCATGGGAATGATTCGGACTGGAGCCAGATTTCCTGGTGGGAAACCGGCCTGCTGAACCCGGATGAATGGGCTGCAAAATGGATCACTACTCCCTGGCCTGAAAATCCAGAAGTATCAGAGCCTATAACAATGTTACGTAATGAATTCAGCATTACAAACGAAATTGCTACAGCAAGACTTTATGCATCAGCTTATGGACTTTATGAAGTAGAAATAAATGGACAGAAAGTGGGAAATCAGGTTTTTACCCCTGGCTGGACTTCTTATCCCACAAGGGTTCAATACCAAACCTACGACATAACTAATATGTTACAAAGGGGAAATAATGCTATCGGTGCATACCTGGGCGATGGATGGTTCAGGGGATTTATTGGTTGGGGTGACCAGCGCAACTATTATGGAGAGCAACTGGCATTCATAGCACAGATTCATGTTACATATACCAATGGGCAGACAGAAACATTTGCTACCAACAGTAACTGGAAAGCAAGCAAAGGGCCAATTCTCCACTCTGACATATATAATGGTGAAGCCTATGATGCCAGAAAGGAAATGCCGGGCTGGAGCCGACCAGGATATAATGACAGAGACTGGATGCTGGTAAAATTGACAGATGTTAATAAAAACACTCTCATTGCTCCCCAGGCACCCACTATCAGAAAGATACAGGAACTCAAGCCCATTGAAATGTTTGTAACACCCCAGGGCGATACAGTGCTGGACATGGGGCAGAACTTGATTGGGTGGATTCGCTTTCAGGTAAATGGTCCTGCGGGCACAAGAGTGGTTCTCCGGCATGCCGAGACACTGGACAAATTTGGTAATTTCTACACTGAGAATCTTCGCAGTGCCGATCAAACCAACTCTTACATATTGAAAGGTGATGGAATTGAAACCTGGCAACCCCGATTCACTTTCCAGGGATTCCGATATGTTGCAGTAAGTGGTTGGCCAGGTGAATTAAAACCCGAAGACTTTACCGGAGTTGTAATACATTCTGATATGGAACCCACCGGCCATTTCGATTGCTCACACCCCTTGGTCAACAAACTGCAACATAATATTGTATGGGGTCAAAAGGGTAATTTTTTGGATGTACCCACCGACTGCCCTCAACGTGATGAGCGCATGGGTTGGACGGGCGACATACAGGTTTTTGCCAATACAGCAAATATTAACATGAATACTGCTGCTTTCCTTAACAGGTGGTTGCGCGATCTGGAAGCTGATCAGTTTGAAAATGGAGCTGTTCCTTATGTGGTACCTAATGTATTGGGACCTAACCCACGAGGTGCCGCAGGGTGGGGTGATGCGGTAGCTATTGTACCCTGGTCGTTGTATCAGGCATTTGCCGATACATTGGCACTAGAAACCCAGTTTGAAAGTATCCTCAGATGGATTGGTTATATAAAAGAGCGTGCAGCACTGCGTGACGACCCCTATATCTGGAACGGAGACTATCAATTTGGTGACTGGCTGGCATTTGCTACTGTTGATCGTCCCGCTTATGCCGGCTCTTATACACATACAGACTTTATCGCCACAGCCTATTTTTTACGTTCAACATCCCTTGCACTGGAAATGGCTCGTATCCTTAACAAACGTGATCAGATTCAGAAACTGGAAGTTTTGTACTTAAACATCTGGAATTCGTTTCAGAATGAGTTTGTCACCCCCAATGGGAGGCTCTCTTCTGACACCCAGACCGCCTACCTGCTGGCCCTGCGATATAATCTTTTACCTGATAATCTCCGGTTGAATGCAGCCAATTACCTGAGGACGCGTATAAACCGCTGGGGGCATTTGACTACAGGCTTTTTGGGAACTCCCCATCTTAATCACGTACTAAGTGAGTTTGGATTCAGAGAAGAGGCTTACAACCTGCTATTGCGAGAAAATTACCCATCATGGCTTTACCCCGTTACTATGGGTGCTACCACTATTTGGGAGCGATGGGACGGTATTAAGCCCGATAGCACCTTTCAAAGTCCTGGGATGAACTCATTTAATCATTATGCATATGGTGCTATTGGTGAGTGGTTATTTACCGAGGTAGCCGGAATTAAAAGTAGTAAACCAGGCTATCAGTCGCTTGCTATAGCTCCTCAACCTGGCGGTGGGCTTAATTATGCCCGGGCTATTCAAAAAACACTTTATGGCAAAGTATCTTCTTCATGGCAGTTTACAAACGAAGATTTTTTACTTTCTGTGGAAGTTCCGGCAAACACCAATGCCCAAATTCAATTACCATTTGAACAAATTGCAGGTATTCAGGTCAATGGACTATCCATTTCGGGAAATAGCTACATAAATAGCTACAATATCCATAACGGTCAAATTACCATTGATGTCGGTTCAGGAGAATACCAGTTTAGGATACCCAAAGAATGGTTTCCGGAATCAGCTTTGCCAACTGGAGAATCCGAATCACATAAAGAATTACTTAGTAAGGAAAGTAAGGTAGCTCATTTATTGGCCCATGAGACATCCCGGGCTATATTATTTGAAAAGTTACCTGACTTGATGGAATCACCCTGGCTGAGCCAGGTAATGAATTTTAGTCTTCAAAGATCCATGGAGTGCTTACCACAGGAATTAAAGGTCAGTATCGAACAGATGAATGAGATAGATAGCCAATTAAGAAAAATAAAATATTGATTATAAATTACCGGGCTTAATCTTAAGAGTGAAAGGCTAAACCTTTTTCACCTCAATCTTTTTTCCATACTTTCTTAGGGACTCATAAACGGCATCTACCACCAACATGTCTTTTATTCCCTCTTCTCCGGGCACACGTGGCGTCTCGCCTCTGGAAAAACTTATAGCATCTTCGTCCATTTGAGTAGCCTGTTGATTGATGTTGGGAAAATTTAGCTCTCCCTGACTGGTGCGCCCCTGTATTCCTCTAAAAGCAGAAAACGGCTTCAATTCAAACCAACCCCTTTGGGCAAAGGCATGCAAATAATTAAAATTTGAATGAAATCCGGTATCCAGATTAGCCACAGTTCCACCTGGAAACTCAAGCTGAAATGTAGTTGCTTCATCCACATCATGAAATTCACGGGGACGGGTTTTAAAGGTTTGTGCTGTTACATAGTTGGGTTCCATACCTGTAACATAGCGGGCTGCCTGTAAAGGATAAACTCCCATATCGTACATAGCTCCGCCTCCCATTTTTGCCACAATCTTCCAGCTTTCATAATTAGTATGACGATAACCTGCACCACATGAAATATGAAGCAAATCTCCAAATACCTTTTCCTGGCCCAGTCGCATGATCTCCTGGGTATAAGGTTCATACTGCATGCGGTACCCTATGGATAAGCCTACATTATTTCTTTTGCACGCATCAATCATTTCATGGCACTCCTGTGCATTCATTGCCATGGGTTTCTCGCATATCACATGTTTACCTGCGTTGGCTCCACGAATTGTAAACTCCTTGTGCATGCTGTTGGGTAATACCACATATACAATATCGATATCCGAATTTGAGCGTATTTCATCAAAATTCTGATAATTGTAAATGTTTTTACGGGGAATATTGTATCTGGCTGCCCAGATATCTTCTTTTTCGGGGGTTCCTGTAACAATACCTGCCAGGAATGCCACCTTCGTTTCCTGAAGTGCCGGTGCAAGAATATCCGTACTATACCAGCCCAAACCAATGAGAGCAATGCCCAGTTTCTTTTGTTTACCGGTTAGGATACCGGGAAAAGCACTCAC
>SKSE01000302.1 GCA_007118135.1 Bacteroidales bacterium
CAAAATTGCGCGATAAGGATTCGAAAAGCTTAGTACGCTCATCATCTCCTTTTACAAAGTGCTGAACACAAAAAGCCCGGAAGTCTTCCTGGCTGCCATCTTCGGCAGTCCAGAGGGCTGCTGCCTGGCGCACACCATTTTCCATGCGTGCAGATTCTCCGTGTTTATCGGCAAGTTCATGAATGGTTCCTAAGATGGTTTGTTCTGTTATGAATTCTGCAATGCCGGTCTGCTTTTCATATGCACCGTTACAAGCTGCCATGGTAAGTATTATTGCCATGAGTAAAAGATTTTTCAGTTTTGACATGATTTTAGGTTTTTGGGTTCTGATATTTTGAGCTTTGGAGTAATTTCCAAAAGTAGTAATTTGATGTTAATTCCTTTTCAGAAACCTTCATTGAAAGTTCAATTTTCAGGTGTAGGAGTTAAAAGTATAAAGATCGTTTCCCGATTTCCTGATCTTTTTCCTGGTTTTATCCTTTGCGGGATATCCCAGTGTAATTAACAGCAGCACCCTTTTATTTTCCGGCACATTAAGGATTTTTCTTGCGGCGGGTTCATCAAACCATCCGATCATGCAGCTTCCCAAACCCAGTTCGGCGGCCTGCAGACAAAAATGTTCGGCTACAATGCCAATATCCATCAGGTAAAAGTCCTTATCCTTAACATTACCGCCAATCCTTGACAGCCAGTTGGGCTTTTCTGCAACAATGGCAGCAATAACGGGAGCCTGCGAAGCAAATTTATTGAACGTCATAAGAGGGCCATGGCTGGCACGTGCCAGTTTATCTTTTACTTCAGGATCGGTAGCAATTACAAATCTCCAGGGTTGTGAATTGCAGGCTGAAGGTGCCACACGGCAGGCTTCCATGATCTGCTCAATCTTAAAATCTTCAACGGGCTTATCGGAATACTTACGTGTGCTTTCACGCTGATGAACCAAGTCTTTAAAATCCATATTGAAAAGGTTGAAAATAGAAAAGCAAAATTAATGAAAGTTGCATGAATGATTCAAAAGTTATAATGATTTGAAAAATGGGTGCAAAAAAACTTTAAAATGGATTGAAACGATTCAACTGATTCGGGTTTTGATCCAAAACCCTTATATTTGTAGAAAACGTATTTTAAACCGTTTATTAACTTAAAAAGATAGTAACATGTCGAATTATCACGAACCCGCAGAGGAATTGAATCAGGAAGCCAGGAATTTTTCCAGGGCACTGAATAGTTTAAAGGAAGAAATTGAGGCTGTCGACTGGTATCATCAGCGTGTAGTAACGACAAATGACCCTGATCTGGCGCAGATCATGGCACACAACCGCGATGAGGAGATCGAACATGCATGCATGACGCTTGAATGGCTCAGAAGGAACATGCCCGGTTGGGATGAGGAGCTCCGCAACTGGTTATTTAAAGAAGGTGACATTATGGGAGCCCATGGAAATGGTCAGGAAGGCCATGATCATGGTCACGCGGCACCAAAAACAGATTCGCTGGGAATAGGTAAAATCAAAAAATAATAGGAGGTAACATGGATATTTTAAGAAAATCACTTGCTCCCATCACTGCGGCTGCATGGGAAGAAATTAACGATACTGCACTTGAGGTTTTAACTTCTGTGCTTTCTGCCCGCAAATTTGTTGATGTTGAAGGCCCCAAAGGCTGGAATTATGCAGCTTTATCAATTGGCCGTATCAACGTGCCTGCTAATCAGAAAACCAAAGTGAAGTATGGTGTACACCAGGTTTTACCTATGGTTGAAACCCGAATTCCCTTTGAGTTGAATATCTGGGAACTGGACAATGTAGTGCGCGGCGCTGAAGATATTGATTTGGATGCGATGGAAGATGCAGCAAGAGAAATTGCCAAATTTGAAGAAAAAGCCATTTACGAAGGATTTAAACCTGGCAACATTGCAGGACTGAAATCTTGCAAAGAATATAATACACCGGTATTCCCCGAAAACGGCGAAGAAATCATAGGAGCCGTGGCCGATGTTCTGTCACAATTCAAAGCCAATTCAATCGAAGGTCCTTACTCGCTGATACTTAGCCAGGAAAACTGGCAAAAGGTAAACAGTTTTTTAAAGGGTTACCCATTGCGCAAGCAACTGGAAAACCTTTTGGGTGGCTCCATCATTATGGCACCCAATATTGATGGTGCATTTATCGTAACCGAAAGAGGCGGTGACCTTAAAATGGTTATCGGTCAGGATATTTCCATCGGATACGAATCGCACAACAGCAAAACCGTTCAGCTTTACTTTACCGAGTCATTCACCTTCCAGATAGTGGATCCGGCTGCAGTAGCGGTATTTAAATAAACAGTCTAAAGGAAATTCGGGAATTAAATAACTCCTGAAATCTTACATCAAAAAGGCCCTTGCTCATCCGGCATGGGTCTTTTTTTATCAACCAATTTACATCCCCCTTACCCCCTTAAAAGGGGGAATTGCCCGGCATAAACTTTATTAACCCGTCACCCATCACCTATCAACTTATAACCATGTAAACCCAATCACTTTTTCTGAGCAAAATAATCTTCCATTACCTGCTTAAACTCATTCATGTTCATATCGTATTTTGGAGTCAGGCTTTTTTTATCGGGAAAAGTTTCCATATGCATTGTTGAAGTGGGGAATGCGAAGCGTACACCGAGTTTTTCTGCAAGACGCACAATTTCTATCAGAATCTCGTGGCGTGCCCTGAGCTCCTCAGGCCATGTGGGTACAGCGAAGAATATGTAGAACATGATCCTTAGTGAAAAATCGCCCATTTCATTAAACTCAATGATGTAAAAATCTTTGCGTGTATTAGGATGTTTTTCAACTATTTTTCTTAATCCCTGCACGAAAACCTCAATCAGATCGGGTGGAGTATCATAAGTAACAGCAATGTGCATAAAAAACCTGCGAAACAGACGTAACCCATGATTATCGATGGTTGAGTCAGCTAATCTGCCGTTGGGCACATAGTAAAGAGAGTTACGGAACGAACGTACGCGAGTGGAACGGAAGCCCACTTCCTCTACGGTGCCATCAATATCGCCACTGGTGATCCAGTGCCCCACCGAAAAAGGCTTATCAATAAATATCATAAGTGAACCAAACAAATTTTTCAGCGTATCCTGAGCTGCCAGTGCCAGAGCCAGACCACCGATGGACAAACCCGCCAGAAGTGCGGTAATATTCACATCCAGGTTTTGCAGGATAAACAATCCGCCTACGATAACCACAAAAACCCGTAATACTTTGCGAATCAGTGGTACAACATGATTATCAAGGCTCGACTCATTCTTTCCGGCAAGACTTTCAAGATAAAGCCCGAAAACATCTACCAGATTATAAAAAACAATAATACCAAAAAGTGGCCAAAGGACCCTGAATATGAAGCTCAGATAAAAGGATACCTGGGCCGGGAGCTGCAAAATGGGATAAAATACTGCAATAAAAACAAACACCACAAACCAACTCATGGGTTTGGCAACGGGCAGCAGATAGGGCCTTACAATCTTGTCGTAACCCAGCTTATGTGCTCCCTGGTAAAGGAGACGATTAAAAGAATAGGTCAGTAGTTTATGTAGTAACAAACTGACAATGATCATCAGCAAAATTCCAATATGCTGCCACAGATACAAGCCGAAAAAACGAACAGTTCCACGTTCTGAGAAAAGGTTAGCGAGCAGGTCTGATCCATAAGGAAATACTTCACGATAAAAATCCTCAATATTATCAAAGCTGTTTACACTGTATCTCCACTGTCCGTTGGGTTGTCGTTCAACATAAATACCGGGCGTGTGACTGATGGGGGCAAAAATCTGCCTTTCGCTCACTGTATCCAAATAATTGGCATCCCTTGGTACATTGTCAAAATTTACAATGTGACCCCGGGCATCCCAGGCCTGCTTAAGTTTTATGGCAAGATCTCGTGCCTGAACCGAATCAACACCTGGGTGCAAAAAAGGAATAGAGGCCTTTGCCTCATCATAATTGCCGGATTGCAAAAAATAAATATGGGTAAGGATGCTGTGCCATGGAGTGCTCAAATCAGGACTGAAATCGGGAGGCACATCACTTTGCCGGGCCAGGGAATTGAGTAAACTTCCCATGAAAAAAAGAAATACCAGACAGCCTCTGAAAAGAAAACTTCTACCTTTCATCTTATTAAATCTTTAATTTGGATTGCTGTTAAAAACGGTTTCAAACCTACAGAAATTTTTGCAGGTAAAAAAGTTAAGTAAATGATAAAACTTTTAAATCAGGCAAGGAAGTAGCCATAAAACCATTTTACTCCCGGGTACCGGCTGTGCAGAAACACCATCAACGAATTGATAACGATACTTAATAGTACGGTAGAGTATGTAATATTCTGAATATACTCACCCCCCGGCATTCCATACTGATAGGGAAGTGATGCCAGCACCGCCGCTGCCAGACCTTTGGGTACCATAAATGCCATTACCACACGATCTTCCAGCGGAAGATTGGGTCGTACCGAAATTTTTACCGTGGGAATACGAACAATAAACAAAAGCAGTGTAAGGATAAAGCCCACTGCCAGCGAAAAATAATCTGTAAGCACAATGGATATCCCAATGTAAACGAAGAAGAACGTTTTAAGCAGGAATACCACTTCGGCAAAAAATACCCGCTCGGTATCATTAAATGTATGCGGGATCTCTTTGGTATATTTTGCCAGCAGTGGCAATGGTAACAAATCAATATTGGCCAGTGTAATACCAAACATCAGTGCCGAAATGGCCCCACTGAAACCCAGAAGCTCTGAAATACCATAAACGATAAAAACAAAAGCGGGAGTAGTGAAAATAGAATTCTGAAGTGTACGAACCCTGTTAAGCATAAATGACCAGATAAGTCCGGCAATCAAACCGATAATTAGCGAGAACAGAAATCCACCCACAATACTCGCAAACATATTTCCAAAATCAAGTCCGCCAAGTCTGATTGCCTCAAAGAGGGTAAGCCCCACCACGATACATAAAACATCGCTCACTGCAGATTCAAGAATCAGAATGGTTTTGGAGCCTATATCCATCTGCATCTGGTTTACCAGCGGAATAACAATAGCCGAAGCCGTACCCCCCAGAAATGCACCCAGCATAAATGAGCGCAGAGGATCGAAATCGAATATCACCATAGTGCAAAGACCCGTAACCAGCATGCTGACTACAAAATTAATAATGGTAAGGCTTGCCGTACCGCGCAATGCACTGCGCAAAACATTCATGCGTAGCCCTGTTCCCCCTTCAAAAAGTATGATTACAAGGGTAATGTTGGCAAATACTCTGCCCAGATCACCAAAAAAACTCTGATCGATAATACCTGTAAACGGACCCAGAATCAAACCTATAATGATAAGCAGCAACACATCCGGAATTTTTTTGTGCCGGAATAGCCCCGCAAAAAGGTGCGCCAGGAAAATGAGAATCCCGACTGCTATAATGGTGAAGGTAGTGATTAGGTCCATACCGGTAATTTAATTTTATGGGGTGCCAAAAGCAAGCCAAAATTAGCAATTTATACTTATGACAAACCTATAAGTGGATTATTTAAAACAGGGGGACAAACAATAAAAAACCAGCGACCGAAAAGTAATTTTATACTTTAGTAAACATTCACCTTTACCTGGAAACTCCCTAAAAACTCTATTTATCAACAATTTAGAATGGAATTGTTAATATTTTTTTAACGTTTGCTTAATACAATTCCGCATTTAAATGCGTAAATTTATATATAGTTAGAACACCACCCCACGCATACTGTATCCGACAAAACCCATAGTCCAAAAAAATTGGTCATGAGATTGTTTTGTGGTTTTTTAATTCTTTGGGTTTCCCTGCTTCTGCTGCCGGTGAGGGGGTGGGGGCAGTATATTGTAGATTTTGAAGGGCCGGGAGAAACGAAAGGTAGTTATGCATCCGGGAACGTAAATCTTTCAGGGCTGGATTGGAATATGACGGAAGCGTTGATAGGTGGGAGCGAACCTGCTGATTGGAAAAACGGTGTTAGGTCTGCCCGGATGAGGGGATATGGAACATCATCAATGACAATGCTGGAAGACAAGCCCCATGGAGTTGGAACGATTTCATTTCTATACAGAAGATATGGAACTGATGCACAGGTCGACTGGAAGGTAGAGTATAGTACTAATGGGGGTATAAGCTGGACACAGGTTGGCTCTGATTTTACAGCACCAGCAAGCGATGATGTACAGATTTTTTCTGAAACTTTAGATATTCCGGGAAATATAAGAATTCGAATTTCAAGAGCTACGGAAACCGGCACCGATAACAGAAGGCTAAACATTGATGATATTGTTATAACGGACTACAAATTTGAAGTAATCGATTTTGACGATAACTCAAAGTGGACTGCGGGAAGTGGAGGCATAGGTTCCTTTCAAACTGACCACACGTATGAAGATCTAGGGTGGTTTTTTACAGGAGGAGATGCCTTACGCCAAACCACATCAGACCAAGATGGATTCCCAGGTGCTTTAGGAACTTACTCCTGGAGATTACGCGATGGGGCAGGTACTGATTGGCGAGCCAGGTATGATTCACGTGGCATTATTGAAGCAATAGGTTTTGATGTAAGGCGATGGGATGACAGCCCAAACCCGAATTGGTCTGTAGAATATAGCACAAATGGTGGTGAAAATTTTTCAGCAACTATTGTTACCATAAATAATGATTTTCTTGATAATAGTTCAGACTGGAAAACAGTATATCATATTTTCCCGGAGCCTTTGCAGGTGAATGAAGGAGAATTTGTGCTTAGATTTCTAAGGAATAGTGGTGAGAGAATTATGGTAGATAACTTTGCCTATAAGCTTCAGTCATGCTCAGGAGCGGAAGTCGATTTTCGCGCTGTAGTTAGCGGGTCCTGGTATGAAGCCTCCAATTGGGAAGTGTTTGATGGAACAGAATGGGTTCCGTCCTTTTGTATACCAGATGCAAATGCTAATTCTGTTCAAATTGATTATTTCATAGAAATCAATCAGGAGATATCATTATCTAATGTTATCATCAACAATGGTGGGCATATATCTGTTCGCTCAGATAAATTAAGGCTTACGGGCGATGACGCTATTGTTATTGAATCAGGTGGGGTCATGTCCTTTGAAACAGACTCCGATGCCCCGGAATTCCTGAATAATGCTATTATAGTTGTTAAAGAAAATGGAATTATCAGGGTTAATTCGGCGATTGGTGGAATTTCAGGAAACCTTGCAGGCAGCAATAGTTCAGGAAATATTTTTTATGAAGATGGGTCTGTTTTTGAATGGAATAACAATTCCTTATTTCAGGTATCGGGGCAAACGTATTTCCCTGATGCAGATGAAAATATTATTCCCATTTTCAGGATTACGTCAAATATTTCTAGTTCATTAGGAGGTAGTAATAACTTTATAGTCAATGGACTTTTTGTATCCAATGGGAATACTTCGTTTGAAGGTTCTGGTCAATCTATCTTCCGCAACGGCATCACCGGCTCAGGTAAAGTTACACAAGCTTTAGGCGCAGGTGATTTTATAATCAATGGAAGCACTGTACAGTTGAATGTGGCAGAGCTGGAACTCAGAGGAAATATGATAGTTGAACCGGAAGTGGAACTGATTTCAGGAAATACATCCATTTCATTTACCGGCACTAATCCGCAAACCCTTTCCCTGCCTGCACCTGATCCCCATTCGGTTGTTTTTGCAGATATGTCCATCAACAATCCTGCAGGGATTACTATTAATGAAGACATAATAGTTGTTGAGAATTTAACCATGCAGGCTGGAAACATTTATTTGGAAGGGAATACTCTTGAAATAGGAGTTAATCATGAAAGCACGAGCTCTCTCGATCATATGTCAGGCCAAATCGTTAACGGCTGGCTGAAAAGATGGTTCGGTACTACTACTGAACAAGATGGCTTTTTCCCCGTAGGTCTTGAAACTTCTCTTAATGATGCTACCGTAGAGTTTACTGGTGCACCGACTTCACCAGGAAGCCTTAGGGCCAGATTCTATCCCGGACTTCCGGAAGACCATTACAATGGACTTCCTTTGCAGGGAGACGGTATAACTTTCAATACAATAGGAGAACGGGGATACTGGGAAATTTTAGCAGAAAATGGTCTCACAGGGGGAGAATATACATTAAGCCTTAGTGCTGATGGTTTTAACGGGATTATTGAACCGGAACTTGTTCGCATTCTCA
>SKSE01000221.1 GCA_007118135.1 Bacteroidales bacterium
GAGCGATGTAAGTGCGGAAGAAATGGCCGCCGATTATGAAAAACTCAGCACCCTGGCCAAAAAGAACGGAAGCAACCTGGAAGCTCCTTTCATGACACTTTCCTTTATGGCCCTTACCGTTATTCCCGAACTGAAAATCAATCACAAAGGACTGTTTGACGGAAAGGCCTTCGCGAATATTTCGCACTTTATAGATAAATAAGTTTCACCTTAATGACTACATTTGCCCCGGATATTAAATGCTTACAATGGGGAAAACCACCAATACCTGGGATGTAATTGTAATTGGCGCCGGTGCAGCGGGAATCATTGCGGCAGGCAGGGCAGCGCAACCGGGCGCAAAGGTTTTGCTGCTGGAAAAAATGCGTCAGCCAGGTCGCAAGCTGCTCATTACCGGTAAAGGCCGGTGCAATATTACCCACGATGCTCCATTGTCGGAGTATTGGAAAAATATTTTCCCCAATGGCCGTTTTCTCAAGCATGCATTCCATGCCTTCTTCAAGGATGATATTTTACAAATCCTTCACGACAGGGGGGTGGAAACCACTACAGAGCGGGGCAGCAGGGTGTTTCCGGTAAGCAATGATGCCAAAGAAGTACTTACCGCCCTTTTGGATTGGATGGGGACCAAAAACATTGAAAGGGTCTTTAATGCTCGTGTCAACGAACTTATTATTGAGGGTCAACAGGTGAAGGGAGTAAAAGCCATGACCGACAGCGGTATCCGGGAGTTCTTCGCTCAGAGTGTTATCATTGCCACAGGCGGTAAATCCTATCCGGCTACGGGAAGTACAGGCGATGGGTATGAACTGGCAAAACAAGCCGGGCATACCATCACCCAACCCCAACCCGCGCTGGTCCCATTGGTTACCAGGGAAGATTATGCTTCAAAGCTTCAGGGACTGGGCTTAAAAAACATCAATGCAGTAGTATGGGTAAACGGGAAAAAATCCCAGGAAGAGTTTGGCGAACTCATGTTTGCCCATTACGGACTTACCGGTCCCGTTATTCTTACCCTGAGCCGCTATGTGGTGGAAGAGCTATCCAAAGGCAAAAACGTGGAAATCAGTATCGACCTGAAACCTGCCCTGGATGAAAAAAAGCTGGATGCCCGCCTGCTGCGCGACCTGGATGCACATGGAAAAAAGCAGGTTGAAAATATCTTTAAACTCTGGCTCCCATCAAGCCTAATCCCTGTATTTCTTGAAATTCTGGAGCTGGACGGAAAAAAACTTTGCAACCAACTGGGAGGGAAGGAAAGGAAAAAAATCCTGCTGCTTATGAAGGACTTCCGCTTTGCCATAACAGGACATCCGGGGTTTAAAGAGGCCATCATTACAGCCGGAGGGGTTCCCACCACTGAAATTCAATCCAAAACCCTGGAATCGAAGTTGGTGAAAAATCTCTTTTTTGCCGGTGAAGTTATTGATCTGGACGCCAATACCGGCGGTTTTAATCTTCAGATCGCCTGGTCAACCGGCTGGCTGACAGGGCAGGAGAGCACCCCAAAGCTATAACCATTTTCTCCTTCTGAAATACCACAGCATTCCCAATGCAATGATTGCCATAATTCCCAATACTGCAAAATAGGCCCAGGGCCAGTGCAACTCAGGCATATTGTCGAAATTCATACCGTAAATTCCCACTATGAAAGTGAGTGGAATAAAAATGGTGGCAATGATGGTGAGCACCTTCATCACTTCATTGGTTTTATTGCTTAAGGTGGAAAGGTAAAGTTCAAGAAGACCTGAAGTCATATCGCGGTTGGTTTCTACCGTATCTATCACCTGTATGGTATGATCGTAAAGGTCGCGCAGGAAGGGGCGGGTTTTTTTCTTTACAATGGTTGATTCGGTTCGTTCCAGTTGTGCATTTACCTCGCGCAAAGGCCAGACTGCTTTTCGCAGCATCAGGTTTTCGCGCTTCAGAACGTAAATTTCTTTAAGTATTTCCTTGTCAGGTTTTTGCAGCACTTTTTCTTCCAGTAATTCCATGTACTCGCCTATGCCTTCAAGTACCAGGAAATAATTGTCAACCGTTACGTCAAGCATGGCATATGCAAGATAGTCGGAACCCATACTGCGGATTCGACCTTTTCCCTTGCGGATCCTTTCCCGCAAAGGGTCAAAAATGTCATCTTCCTTTTCCTGGAATGACAGCACGTAATGATGACCGATAATAAGGCTTATCTGCTCGGTTTCAATGCTTTTCTTTTTATCATTCCACGAAATCATTTTCATTACGGCAAAAATGTAATCGTCATAGAAATCGATTTTGGGCCTTTGCCTTGTATTCATAATATCTTCCAGTACCAGCGGGTGAATCTGAAAATGCTCCCCAATCTGCGAGATCATCTGTGTATTGTGAACTCCTTTGATGTCGATCCATGATATATCAGAAGTATCTTTCAACAGAAAGAAATCATCCAGGTTATCAGTGCGGAGTTCCTTTAGTTCGGTGGGATTAAAATCCATGATATCAATGGCCGTTTTGTCGGTCTTCTTATGACCCACAAACACCAGGCTGCCGGGAGAGAGGCCGGTTTTTGGAGAGAGTTTTTTCATTGTGTATTCTTTTCTTTATTTGAATTTATTCAGCTGATTTTATAAATGGTACTTACTTTTCAGCAATCACCAGCATTTCAAAATCTTTTGTTGTTAGCTTGTGTTCCCTGGAAAACTCACCCAGTCTGGCACCATAAATATCAATCTTTTTAAAATCCAGCGACTTTAACAGCCATGTAATTTCACTGGGCACATAATACCTTTCGTTGCATTCCAGTATTTTCTTGTTTCCATCGTCATCATAAGCTTCGGTTATGTTATGATCGCGGAAGGTCATAAAATCAAAAGTATTGCTGTGATAAACCGCGTCATTTTCTTCATTGGTTGATTGATGGAATTCTTCCACAGAGTGGAAAACAGGAAACAATCCGTTAAGGGTCGTGAAGATGAATTTGCTGTTTGGCTTCAGTGCTTTCGAAGCATTTTGCAGGATCTCAAAATTCATCTCATCGGTTTCCATCAAAGGAAATCCGCCTTCGCAGAGCATAAGGGCCACATCAAACTCGTTGCTGAAGGGCAGGTTTCTGGCGTCGTGAACCAGGAATTCAATCTGCAGATTTTCTTCCCGGGCTTTTTCCCTGGCCCTGGCAATCTGCGATTCCGACAGGTCAATTCCGGTTACCCTGTACCCCCTTCGGGTCAGTTCAATGCTGTGTCGTCCGGTCCCACATCCTATATCCAGAATTTTCAGATCCTTATTGTAGTTCAGTTCTTTCTCAATGAAATCACACTCGCCCAAAGTTCCTTTGGTAAAGCTTTCCTGGTCATATCTGCGGGCATAATTCTCAAAAAGAGATTCGTACCAGGGTTTGAAGGCTTTGCTCATTTAGATTGAATGGTGTTTAATTGTTTTTAATTAGTTTATTCTTCGAGAATTGCTTTCAGGTTTTCAAGCCCATGTTGCAGATCATCTCCAATCATTTCTTCAAAATTCATGAAAAGGAGCATCAGGTTCATGGGATAATTCATCCGGCCATCAAATCCCCATTTTACAAGTGTCTCATTTTTAGAAATTTCATCGGTTGTCATGTAAGCATAGGATGTTGATTCAAAGGGTTCAATAAACCGTAGTTTATATTCAATACGTTTTCCTTCATCTATGGAAACTATTTCCTGTTCGCCTTTCCCAACGTTTTTGTCCTCGCTTTCCCACGCGGATATAAATCCTACAGTACCATCTTTGCCGGTGTAGGTTTGTTTCATGTCTGGATCCATGTTTCCCCATTTGCTAAAGCTATCCTGGTTTCTCAAACTTTTTACGTAGTCAAACACTTCATATGACGGCTTATTTATGGTAATCTGACGCTCAACAGAATAGTCCTTTTTTATAAATAAGGCAATAAGCAAGGGAAGTGCTATCAGTATTGCAATTACTATGAGTATTCTCTTTAGTGTTTTCATAATATGTGGTTTTAATAGGGGTATATTGCTTTATTGTAAGTAAATCAGTAGCATAACAAAAATAAACAGTTTTTCTTCAGAATTAACGAGTATCAGTAATTTGAAAAATATGCAAAGAACATAAATTGACAGGAGCGTTTATTCATGATTTTGAATCCTTACAGATTATTGGTATCTTTAATAATATCTGATTCATTTACAGGAATTTCTAATAATTTATTTACCCTACAAACCAAATGATTATGAAATTAAAATTTGCATGGCTGATGTTGCTTTTTTTGGGCTTCTTTTTTTCATCATGTAGTGATGATGATAATGATGAAGGTGCGATTTTTGAGATCGGAATGAGTAATACAGCCTTTATCCCAGCTGAAGTAACAGTATCTGCAGGAGCCGCCGTTCGCTGGATCAACAACAGCTCAATGCCTCATACAGTTACTAGCAATGATGGATTATTTGACGAATTTCTTGAAGTTGATGAAGTGTTTAATTACATCTTCAGCGAACCAGGTAATTACTCCTATGTTTGTACGTTGCATCCTGGAATGGATGGAATAATAATAGTAGAATAAGCCAGATTAAATCAGTTTTTCAAAAGAAAAAGCCGTAACCCGGTTTTTATGAAATACCCGGATTACGGCTTAATTCGATTAGGATGCAATTATATCAGCGTTGCATCAAGCAGGATTTTTGTTCCTGTCAAAGCTTTTGAAACGGGGCAGCCTTCTTTGGCTCCGTTTGCAAATTCCTGGAATTTATCGTTATCAATATTATTTATTTTTGCTTTGGTTTTCAGCAGGATTTCAGAAATGGCAAAGCCACCATCTGTTTTAGAAAGGGTTACTTCAGCTTCTGTATCCACTTTTATGGGTGTATAACCTCCCTGATCCAGGGCATGCGAAAGCGCCATAGAGAAGCAGCTTGCATGCGCTGCCCCGATTAGTTCTTCCGGGCTCGAAGCCGATTTGTCGTCTTCAAAACGTGTGGAAAATTTCAGCGAACCAACGTGATTGCTGGTTTTCAGTATGTAACTTCCGTTCCCTTTGAGAAGATTTCCTTCCCAGTATGCACTTGCAAAATGTTTACTCATAATGTTCTTGTTTTTTTAAGATTTATAAACCAATTTTTTCAGTTTACTTTATTTGTCTGGCTTTATAATATTATATCCATGACACATCTTTTTTAACACTTACAAAAATGAAATGTTTATCCGGTTGCTAAACTTATGTGTTTGCAAGCATAAGATAAAATCCGGCGGTAAGCGGGGTGGAATTATAAATACTGTATTTCAGCTCGTTATGACTGATGTTTGGTTTTTTCAATAAGGATGTTTAATTGCAGATTTACCGAAGATTACGGATTGCCCTAAGCACATGGTCTTTGATACGCTCATAAACTACGTCTTTATTTCCTTGTCCATCCACATCCACCAGTATTTTATTTTTCCGGTAGTAGTTTACAATGGCATCATTTCGTTGCGAGTGCTCTTCCAGGCGGGCAACAATAGTTGCAGCACTGCCATCATAGGGCATACTGTAAGAAGTTTTACTGCGCGCATCAAGGCGTTTTACCAGTTCTAATTGTGGTACCTGAATATTGATTACACAATTGATGGCACAGTTTTTCTTTTTCATAATTCCGTCAAGAATATATGCCTGTACCAGAGTACGCGGATAACCTTTGAAAACATAACCGCGGTTGTTTCCATCTGTTTCTCTGAGTTTCTTCTCAATAAGCCTGATTACGATCTCATCGGGAACCAGCAGACCTTTTCCCAGGTAGGGATCGATTTGATCTGCCAGGTTTGAGCCTGACTGGGCTTCTTCTTTTAGCAATTCGCTGGTTGATATATAGGTGAGATTGAATTCTTCAGCCAGCTTTTTGGCCTGGGTGGTTTTTCCTGATCCCGGAAAACCATAAACCATTATGTTTACAGGTTTACTGTTGATTTCTTCAGTGATTACTTTATTGATACGTTTAAACACTTCCTGGGTGGTTCCCAAGCCGTTAACTCTGGCAAGTTTATCAGTATCTCTGTAAAACTCAAGCAGAGGAAGGGTTTTTTCATGATATTCCTGCAACCTTCGCCTGATAACCGCTTCATTATCATCTGTCCGATCCTGTTCTTTGGCACGTTGCAATAACCGTTTGGTACATTCTTCATCAGAAATTTCTATAATGATGATTTTGCTCAGGGAAGTTTGTAAGCCGGTAAAAAGTCCATCGAGAATATATGCCTGCACGTAAGTACGTGGGAAACCATCAAACAGAAAACCATCACTTTTATTATCAGATTGAATGGCATTACCGATGATTTGTACGATAATTTCATCATCAACCAGTCCACCTGACTCAATGATCTTTTTTGCCTGCTGGCCAAGTGGTGTACCGGTCTTCAGTTCATTTCGCAGAACCTCTCCCGTTGAAATGTAAGTTAGGTTGTAACGCGACATGATCAAATCCGACTGTGTTCCTTTACCTGCTCCGGGGGGTCCAAAGAGTATAAGATTCAGCATGATATGTGTTTTGTCTTTAAGGGTTATGTGTTAATCGTTGTGTTTTGATAATTGGGTATGTACAAAAGTAAAATTATTATTGAGATAATAAAGAAAAGAAATGGGTTTGAATGAAGGGGAGTTAATAATTTGATTGATTATTGGATATTGTGGGTCGTTTAAACTACAGAAAATCTGTTTCAGAAAAATGCCCTGAGCTGAACAGTTCCCGTATGAATTGCAGGCACATCCGGGGGTTTACGACCGTTATAGTTTAAATTGAGTTGCAGATATGAGCTGAGGTTATGCTGCCAGTTTATGCTCCAGATATTATTTGTACCAGGCCGCAATGCCTGTAGCATTTCAAAGGCAACCGGACTGTTTTCATCGAAAGGATAATCGATTTGCGAAAGCTGATAACGGGCCTGCAAATTTCCCCTGGAAGGAAAACTGACACGTGTTTCAAGTCCGCCTTTATGAATCAAAGCTTTTTCGCCAGTGTCGCCTAATTTATTTTGCTGTGAGCTGAAACCGTAAAAAACAGTAAAGCGCAGGTTTTGCTGTGGTTGAATGTTAAGCGATGGCTCCATCTCATAATAACGGATCTGATAATTTCTGCGTTCAAAAAATTCTGATTCATTGATACGATCTCCGTACAGGGTTGTAAAATGCAATGAAATCTGCCTGTTTATATTCCAACGCGTTCTCCAGGTTTGCGAACTCAATACTCTGCTTTCAAAACCACTGCTGAGAATACTCTTGCTGCTGTTTTCCTGTATGGTCCATTCGATACTCCATGTGCGGTGTGTGCGGTTGAAAAACAATGAGTTTCGCAGGGTGGCATTGAGCGTTACCAGCAATGTGTCTTCCACGTTGGTAAAAAAGGGATTGAAGTTTTCTGCCAGTAATCCGCCCTGGTTTTTTTTATCAATCCGGTAATTCAGACGGTTTGAAAACCTTGAGAGAAACTGTCTCCAGCCACTGCTTTCGCGCCACAATTGAGAAGGTTCAAGGTTGATGTTTTGGCTGATTGCTGTGCTGTATGTCCGGATAAACTCATCGGTGGGTACAAATACCCTGATAAAGTTGGCTTCATCGGGGTAGGGGGCAATTTCAAATTCATCAAGTTCCATGATTCCATTCTCATTGTAATCTACCCAAATATAAACCCCTTGTCCGGCAGGTACTTCAACATACATATACTCCCTTTTCCGTTCCATACTACTGGATGCTTCGTAAAAAATGTTAGAGGTCAGCGCCCCGTTGAATTGCCTGATAAAATGATCCATCCTTGCATTGAGTGTGCGGTCATTTTGCTCGCCCGGGAAGCGTTCTTTCTGCACCTCCAGTTCGCGGTATATAAGTTGTAAGCCGTAACGGTGGTTGGGGTTTCGCCGGGCATTATAGCGAAGTCCGTAATTGTGTGCAATGCTGGCTTCCTCAAATGAACTTCCTGTGGGTAAATGATCAAGGCGTTGCCTGTAAAAAGCTCTGAAAGTATTTGCACTTGTATCGGGATTGCTTACGAAGAATTCCCTTTCTTCAAAATAAAAACTTGAACGGGAAAGCGTATCTTCTCCTGTTGGCCTTACTTTATTATTTTCCATCATATGACTTACTCCGGTTAACATGAAACCCAGGTTTCGGGTGTAAGCGGCACGATGCCGGTAAAAATCTGTCTCACGCCTGCCGCTTGCATTGAGAAGACTGCCGTAATATTCAAACAAATTGCGTCCTGCACGAATACGCGAATCCATACGATTCATAAATCCTGAATACTGATCTCCGGCAAGGTAGGCATGGAAGCGATACCGGGCCATACCGTAATCGGCATGGTGAGCGGTAAATGAAAAACCCGGAAGGTGCTCCTGCCGGCGGGTTGTGGTGCTTTCCAGGTTCCAGTCGCGCTCAAACTCCACTTCGCGGTATCGTTCCGTTGCACGGAAATTTTGCCCGGTAAGTTCATAGGTCATTTGTGTTGTATATCGCCAGGTGCTGTTTTCAAGGTTATTTCTTTGCCTTACATCGCTCAGACTAACCCGGAGAGCATGGCCATAATTATTGTCTTTATGCAGATCGGAAAACAAATTAATATCTCTGTTGGAAAATGCATACTCAAATCCCGCTGAAGTGTTTTCCGAAAGATTTATATCGCCTCCCAAAGTGAGCATCTGGTGTTTTTTTGGAGTTACCAGCTGAATAACAGGTTCGTGTGTGCCTTGTGGTATCCCGTTTTCCGGAAAAATCCACTGGTAGACTCTGCCATTGGCCGATGTGCTTACCTGCCTGTAATTGCCGTTTCCTTGCCCCACATTGGAGAATCCCACCTGGTAAATTGCCAGTTCCGGGTCGGTTGAGTAAACAAATACGGTATCAAATCCCAGGGTATCGGTTAGTCGATACATGACACGGTCGTTCAAAAAGCCCGTACTGTCAAGGTTCCAGTCGAAAGCCCTGTGGATGCTGTCGCCCACATTGGCCATCAACTGGCGTCGCTCATCTGATATGTCCTGAAAAAGCGGCTGATTGCGATGATCCTGCTCGCTGAAAAAATTGAACCGGAAGCGGGCATTGTCATAAATCACTTCATTGCTGGTCTGGATCATTGACCGCGCATAATTACGCTCGGCATATTCAAATTCAACAATTATCCTGCTGTCGCGGGTAATCAATTGCGCCGGCATAAAGGTGAGCTCGGCAAGATTGTAATCTATGATATAATCGTTATCAATCCCCCTTGTGAGCAGCACCCCATCCACAAACACCCTTTCGGTTCCAGCCATAACAATGATAAATGATTCGTTATCATTGCCGGTAAGACGATAGGGCCCCTGGTTGCCTTCCATGCCTTGTATTTGGTTGCGTGCATATTTCCCCCGCGATATGGCACCGGCAACCGATGTTCTGAGTCTGCCGCCACCGGGAAGCAACGAATCCTCGGCTGCACTTTCCCATTCCAGTTTAGCCCCTCTTGCCTTGCGGTTAATGTTCATAAAATAACCTGGCGGTCTTTCAATTTCAAAATCTCCGGCTGTCAGGGCTCCGCCATAGCCTGAAAGCTGAATAAACACCCTGTCGAAGTCCTGAATTTGTTGGGTCGTCCCTTCGGGTTGGAAAGGTATATTTTGGTCAGATATTACTGCCAGAATTTCTATATCATCGGTAAGCATTCCGCTGAGCTGAAGGTTCATGGCGGAGTTGAGTGTGGCATCCTGCCGGTTACCCATGGTAAGTCCCCGGGTTATGCTGCCTGAACTCTGGAGGCCTTCAAATCGTAACAATCCCTGGTCGGGTATCCCTGATCGCACCGGAACAATTATGCGGTCTTCGCCGGGCCCGGGTAACCTGATAAGTGAAGTATCCCGGGCAAAAACGGGCTTTGAAAAGTCTACCGGCCAAACCCGGTAACTCACCCGAAGTGAGTCCTGCAGCCAGAATTCGGGTATTCTTAGCTGTATGCGGGCCTTGATGAAATCAATTTCGTAAAATGCCGGATTCAGTGGTTCTCCATCAGGTCCGAAAATGGCAAAACTTTCAGCCATAATACTCAGGCTGTCCAGTTGCTGTACCCTTTGTGAAGCCGGAATTTTGAAATCCCTTGTCAAATCAGGTGGCATTACTGCAAATGATTGCAGCAACAACAATAAAGCTATGGCAGACAAGGCTGGTTTCAAGTTAAGCAGGTTTATTTTGATGTGCTAATTTAATGGATAAAAACACTTCAGGAAATAATAAACTAAAAAAGGCTCCGCAAAAAGCGAAGCCCTTTTTGAATAATCAAATATGGCATTTTCAGAACAATCCGGAAATATTTCCGTCATTGTCGATGTCTATTTTTTCTGCAGAAGGCAGCGACGGCAAGCCCGGCATCCGCATAATGGTACCCGCAATGGGTATCAGAAATCCTGCCCCTGCTGCAACTTCGAACTCACGAATTTTAACAGTAAATCCTTTAGGACGCCCCAGTTTTTTGGAGTCGTCAGAAAGCGATTTTTGTGTTTTGGCAACACATACCGGGAGTTTGTCGAGCCCGATTTTTTTAAACATGATGATTTGCCGTTCTGCTTTAACAGTATATTCTACATGATCAGCCCCATACAATTTGGTAGCAATGGTATGAAGCTTTTTCTCAATATCCCAATTAAAGTCGTATAATGGTTTGAAGCAGGTATCGCAGCTTTCTGCAGCTTCTTTTACTAGTTTTGCAAGCTCAATGGTACCTTCACCACCTTTTTCCCAACCTTCGCAAAGTGCCACTTTAACCCTAAGTTCATCACATTTTTCTCTTATAAGCCTTATCTCATCTTCAGAATCAGTAGCAAACTTGTTGATGGCCACAACAGGTTCCAGGTTAAAGTGACGAATGTTCTCGATATGCTTCTCAAGATTGGGAAGACCTTTCTCCAGGGCACTGGTGTTGGGTTCGCTGAGTGCTGACAGTTTCGCCCCTCCATGGTATTTTAACGCACGAATGGTTGCCACAATAACTGAAGCATTGGGAGTTAGCCCGCCGTACTGGCATTTGATATCCAGGAATTTTTCTGCACCCAGTTCCGATGCAAAACCGGCTTCCGTTACCACATAATCAGAAAGTGTCAGACCCATTTTAGTGGCAATCAAAGTATTGGTTCCCTGTGCAATGTTGGCAAACGGACCACCGTGTATAATGGCTGGGTTGCCTTCAATGGTTTGCACCAGGTTGGGCATAATAGCATACTTCATGAGTGCAGCCATAGCGCCCTGGGCATTGAAATCGCGGGCGTAAACAGGTTCATCATCATAGGTATACCCGACGAGTATATTTCCGAATTTTTCTTTCAGGTCTTCAATGTCTTTGGCCAGACAAAGAGCTGCCATTATTTCGGATGCAGCAGTAATATCAAACCCTGTCTCTCTGGGAGTTCCCTGGTTTGGCCCTCCCATGCCTATAATGATATCGCGCAACGATCTCTCATTCATATCCATTACCCTTTTCCAGATGATTTTCCGGGGGTCGAGATTAAGTTTGTTGTTACGGCTCTGCAGATGGTTGTCAACCAATGCTGCCAGCAGGTTATGTGCTTTTTCCACCGCAGCAAGGTCGCCTGTAAAATGCAGGTTAATGTCTTCCATGGGAAGTACCTGAGAACGGCCACCTCCAGCAGCACCACCCTTGATGCCGAATACCGGGCCCAATGAAGGTTCACGGATTACAACAGTGGTTTTTATTCCGATTTTATTAAGCCCCTCAGTAAGGCCTATACTGGTTGTGGTTTTACCTTCACCGGCGGGTGTAGGGGTGATAGCAGTTACCAATATAAGTTTTTTATCTTTTAATTTGTTTTCATCAATAAGCCTTAATGGCAATTTTGCAATGTATTTACCATACAAGTGCAAATCTTTTTCTTCAACCCCTAGCTTAGCTGCAATTTCATTAATGGGTTGCATTGTTGCTTCCCTGGCAATTTCTAGGTCTGTTTTCATAATCTTTTTAGGTTTTAAATTTTGTTAATCTTCAAAATAAATATTTTGATTTGAAATTTATGCATAAAACAAAAGCAAGTGTTTTCGTTTTATTTTGATCAATAAGCCGGAAATATTTTTCCTTTTGCGATTATCCTTGTTATAATTTTTAAAAATAATAAGAATATTATAAACTTACGAAATCATTCAAAAAACCTTTAGGGTTAGGCTAATCATCCATCAATGGTTGGTAAAGGAAGTTTTTTATTACAATCTTTTCGGGTTGGTCAGTTTTGGGCATAATTCCCCTGAAAAGCCATATATTAAAAAACAATCTCAGGCCATTTGGTTTCGGGACATTTTCACCATTATAATGCCATTGTGCTATTAAGTTATCATCTGGTGATTTTAGATAGTGTCCATGCCAGCTGCTGAAAAAAACTTCTCCGGGAGACCAAATGATCTGGTGAGTGGTATGTGTTCCACTCGTAAGGACAGGAAACTGGAACTGGTTGCCGGGTAGTTCTGCAGGCTGAATCACATAATTTCCAAATTGATAATTCTGATGATCTCCCCATCTGCTAAATTCAATATCTATTTCATTTTCTTCATCCCTATATAGAAAAATACCTGCTACTACATGGGGGTCGTAATTACCCGGGTTAGCATCAATAAAAAAGGTGTAGGTGCCATAACTGAAAGTTTCGTGGGATATTACCTCTGTGGCATACCAGCGACCATTATCTTTTTTGGAAAGTGTAAGATGCAAATGGCCATTATCATCTACCCATACATCGCTGGAATCATTTGACCAAAGGTTACCTCCCGGGTTTCCGAAACCTGCCTTTACATCCCAGCTGTATCCTGCAAATTTGAGAGTACGGTGCTCTTTGGTTACATAAAAAGCTGGGTCGGGTGACCAATCCCAGCAATCGGTCCATTGGTTTATACGTTGCTTTAAATAAATGCCTGCTGCAAGGTGGAATTCGCCTGGTTCCTCAGCCACGAAATCGAAACTTGCAAACTCTCTTTGGCTCCGTGCAGCAAGTCTTATATCCTTTTCCAACTCATAAATATTTCCTGTAAATGCATTCCTTAGCATAAGTTTTAAAGTACCCCGGTAGTCTTTTTGGGAATGATTATGCATGAGAATATCAAATCGTAGCTCTTCGCCTTTTTGAAGTGACGGATTTGCACTATTTTCCCTTTCATAGTATACCTGTATGTCAAGTATATATGGCATCTTACGGGTAAATGTAAATTCTGTCTGATAAGGTTTTATGTCAACATTTCTCCAGATACCCCATAATTCATCTACTTCCCCAAAAGCATCAGTATTGCTTCTATGGATTCCGGTAACATTATAACCTGATGCTACAGGTACATCAAAAAAACCAGCCATATTATCGAGGGTAGCCGATTGTTGCCGGTATCTCCTTCTTTCCAGCTTAACAATACCCGAAGAGCCGGGGTATTTCTGATTTCCGATGGGAGTATTTTGAAGATGAATTAGTACACGCTCAGCCTGCTCATAATCAATTTGCGAAACAAACAAACTGGTATCAGCATGCATTACAGGATGAATTCCGTTGTTACATGTGGCCTGAAAAGGTAGTGCAGAAAAGATAATGAAGGTGAAAAGACTTAAAATCAAACGCTGCATACTTATAATTAAATTGTACCCCCAATTTTTTGAAGCGGAAAGGTAATAAATTATTTTAAATCATTTGCTGAAATTTGGTTGTGAGGCTATTAGGTTGGTTAATGCCATCATTAAATTTCACTTGCAATGCTGCCGGGAATTCTCCAGGGCCGGAGTGGCAGATTCTTGTTTTTTCGTAAAGTTTATTATCTTTTTTGACCCTTTTCCTCCCTTCCCTCGCAGGGAAGGGTGTTACGGTCTGCATAATTTGATTTTTATTATTATAATTCAACGTTTACCTGGAATATTTGGGTATCATGAAGGTACAGGTTTGTCTGATTCCGCCTGTTCCGTGGGAGCAGAATAGTGATAGAATTTATGCAGCCCGAATGATTCAGGGCGCTGCACGAAGTGGTGGTTGTGAGAACTATACGGGTTTTGCAGCGCAATTGGGCCCGGTTATTTTTTTATTTCCCCCTTTTCCTTGATGAAAAGGGGAGCAAAAATCAAGGCTTCGGAGGATTCCCGACAATGCAGCGTTCATTACGCTAAAAAATTTAAGGTCACATGAACAGTGTTAGGTGTTTGGTTTTCTGAAATTGAATTCATGCTGCTATGGAACTTCATTCGCCGGAAATGTGACTGCAAATTTTTTTAACGCTTCATTTTACTTGCATTGTTACCGGGAATCCTCCAAGGCCGGAGCGGCAGAATCCGGTTCTGTAATCGAAACTTTTTATCTTTTTTGACCCTTCCCTCCCTTCCCTAAGAGGGAAGGGTGTTAGGGGCTGCATGATTTGATTTTTATTATTTATAAATCAACGTTTACATGAAATATTTGGATATAATGGTTGCAGGTTCGTATCATTCCGACTGCTCCGTGGGAGCTTAACATTTGTAGAATCATGCATCTCTCATGATTCCGGGCGCTGCACGCAGCGGCGGTTGTAAGAAATACGAGAGTGTTGCAGCGCAATATTTATGGGTTGATAAATCGGGTAGTAGTCCGGGCAGAACCTTTAGTCCTGGCCGGACTGAGACATAAATTGCAAATTCAATGATGAATGAATCAGAAGTCTAACCTTTGAATTATCTCTTTCCATTTCTCATAAGCATCAGGATTCAAATGCAGTCCATCATTAGTAAATTTTCTGTCCATCTGACCATTCTCGTCTTTAAAAAAGGGATTGATATGCAGATAGTTGATGTTTTCTTCCAGCGCCAGACTGTGTATTTTAAGATTCAATAGGTCAATAACATGGTTTTTTCTGGGTGGGTTATGACGGGTAGGGAAAAGCGAAGTAAGGTAGATTTTTACCCCTTTCGGAGAAAACATCCGGATTTTTTCTACAAGTTGCCTTATATTATCAAGGGTTTCGGTTTCGTCATAGTCTCTGGCCAGGTCGTTGGTGCCAATGCAAAGGAATACCACATCAGGTTGAACTTTAAACCAACCGACATGAATTGTATCCAGAACTTCTGACGAGCTGAAGCCCGAAATGCCATGATTTAGGAAATCTCTGTCCGGGAAGAATTTCTTAAGGTCAAAGCCTTCTGTGATGGAATCGCCGAGAAAAAGTGCTTTCATAAATGGTTTTAAAATTTACATGCTTTTGCCAGATAATTGTTTTCTTAAATAATGCATAAAGAGCTTAGAAAAGAGAGACGACAAATATATGTAAAAATTTATCTTTCAAAAGCTTCCATCAAAATCTATCCCTTTCAATTGAAGATGCCCATGGGAAATGATACCAGAACCATTTTTTTCCGGAAAAGTTATATTAGCTCTTTTATTTGTCAGATGAACTAACTTTGCAAGTATTAAGCTACGATATATAGCTAATATATTTTCTGTACAAAAATCTGAATTCTAAAAAATGAGAAATAGTATTCTGCTTTCTGGGTTAGCCCTGGTTTTCCTAATTTCAATTTCTTCATGCCAGCGGTCGCTCAGAGGCTTTTATGAAGAGGGTGTATCAATTGAGTTGGCAAAATACCGTGCCCGGCAAATCTATGATGTTCATTATGATTTGTCTTTTCAAATACCGGAAAACAGGAATAAGCCTGTTCAGGGCAATGTTATTGTGAAATTTAAACCCCTGAAAGCCAGACATGGACTTATTCTTGACTTCCAGCCCGGAGAAGAGCATGTTCATTCTATAAGTGTAAATGGTGCCGAAGCACAATATACTATTATGAGCGGGCATATTTACATTGATGCAAATGGTCTTATTCCCAGACAGGAAAACAAGGTTGAGATCAGTTTTACTTCGTCCGACCAGGCGTTAAACCGCTCTGATGATTTCATGTATACACTATTTGTGCCTGACAGGGCATCTACTGCATTTCCCTGTTTTGACCAACCTGATATTAAAGCAACTTTCAATCTCACTCTCGAGATACCCGAAAAATGGACTGCTTTAAGCAATGGACCCATGGTAAAGAAGGAGATTAACGGCAATATCAAAACGATGCATTTCAGAAAATCAGATCCCATCAGTACATATGTTTATGCCTTTGCTGCAGGGCAATTTCATGAACTATCCGATACACGCGATGGGCTTACAATTAATGTTCTTCATAGGGAAACAGATCGGGAAAAGATAGAGCGTAATTTACCTGATATTTTTAATCATCATTTTCATTCATTGAAATGGATGGAAGAATACACTGATATTTCGTATCCCTACGAAAAATTTGATATGGTAATTTTACCGGGTTTTCAGTATAGCGGAATGGAGCATCCAGGAGCTATTTGGTATCGTGATGCCCGTTTGCTTCTGGATGAAAACCCACCTATAACCCGCCAGATAAGCAAAGCAAGTTTAATTGCACATGAAACGGCGCATATGTGGTTTGGCAACCTGGTTACCATGGAATGGTTTGATGATGTGTGGCTCAAGGAAGTATTTGCAGGATTTATAGCCGATAAAATAGTTGCAGAAATGTTTCCGGATGTCAATCACCAGTTGCAGTTTCTGCTCCATCATTATCCGAGGGCATACTCTATTGACAGAACCAGGGGAACACATCCTATTAAGCAGGAGTTGTCAAATATGAAGATGGCAGGTACATTATACGGGCCAATCATTTATAATAAAGCACCCATAATTTTTGAACAGCTTGAGGAAATTATGCAGCCTGTCAATTTTCAGTCTGCAGTGAGAGAATATCTCATAACCTACTCACATGGTAATGCAGATTGGGATGATCTTGTATCAATATTCAACAAATATTCGCCGGGAAACCTTACCGGATGGAGTGATGCATGGGTTTATGGTAAGGGTATGCCCCACATTACTCATGAGGTTATTGCCGAAAATCGTGAGAATCCTGTTCTTAGAGTTTTTCAAAAATCACCTTCCGGACAAAATAAGATTTACCCACAGTTGCTAAAGGGTTTTGTTATGGCCGGAGAGAATATTTTTCAAACCGATTTTTTTATCCGAAGCAATGATGCTTATGAGACTTCTTTTGAATATAATTTCAAATCTGACCTTGTTTTGCTCAATGCCAATGGGAAAGGATATGGATTTTTTGAATTGAATGAAAAAGAGATTGGATTTGTGGTAGAGAGTATCCAGAATATGGATGATGAGAACATCAGAGCAGCAGTTGTCCTGAATATGCATGAGAACTTTCTAAACGGGAATGTCGATGTTCATCTGTATTTTGATTTTGTACTCGACGCTATTTGGTATGAAACCAATCAGCAATTGCAAAATTATTTGTTGTCTAATCTTGAACAGATATGCCTGAACTTTTTACGATATGAAGAAGAACCACTTTATAGTGGCAAAGCGGGTTATATTTTGTGGAACAATTTGCATAAGGATGAAATAAAAGCTAAAGAGTTGTTCTTTGAAACCTGGATTAAGCTTACCCGTGGTCCTGAAAGTTTGAGTCAAATGATTCAGATTTACGAAAAAGAACTTCTTATACCGGGGTTCAATTTAAGTGAGTCAAATCGAATTCAACTGGCCCTTGAAATTGCCATGCGTTCACCGGAAAGATCAGATATACTTCAAAAAGAACTCAACAGGCAGGAAAATCCTGATCGTAAGCGACAACTTGAATTTATCAAGCCAGCTGCTTCACAAAATAAAAAGGAGAGAGATGAGTTTTTCCGCAAACTCAAGAAGCCGGAAAACCGGAACCCGGAACCCTGGGTACTTGATGCGCTTTACTTTCTGCATCATCCGCTTCATGAAGGTCAGGGCAGAGATTATATAGCTGAAAGTCTGGTTTTGTTGGAAGAAATACAAAGAACAGGTGATATCTTTTTCCCACAAAACTGGTTGCAGAGCACATTGCGAAACTATAATGATAGTGAAGTAGCTGAGATGATAAGAGATTATCTGAATGAAAATACTGAACTTTCAGAAAACCTGAGATTAAAAGTATATCAGGCATCGGATATAGTTTTCAGGGCATCAGAAATGCAATAAATATCAAATCTCTTCTTCTTCTCTTTGTTTTACTACCCTTCTGGATATGCCGATCGAAATCTCATAAAGCACATAAAGAGGTATCCCCACAAGTACCTGGCTAAAAACATCAGGAGGGGTAATGATGGCTGATAAGGCAATGATAAGAATAAATGCTGTTTTTCGGTTTTTCTTCATGAATTCGGGAGTAATCAAACCAACCCGACTCAGAAAATATACAATAATTGGAAGTTCAAAAACAAGGCCTGTGGCAAAGGTTACCATTGTAACCGTGGTAATATAAGATCGAAGCGCAATTTGGTTGGCTACCATGTCGCTTACCTGGTATGATCCCAAAAAGTTAATGGTAAGCGGAGCTATTAAAAAGTAACTGAAGCAAACACCTGAAATAAATAATAAAGATGTAACAAGTACAGCACCCCTGCTGTTTGCTTTTTCTTTTGGGTGTAGTGCAGGTTTAATAAATTTCCAGAACTCCCAGAGTATAAAAGGGAAAGCAACTATTACACCTACGATTAATGAAACAATAATGTGGGTTTTAAACTGCCCGGCAAGTTCTATATTGATAATTTGAACCGGTATTTTATTTATACAGAGAGCGGGCGCCGAAAGCATTTCGGCCAGATGGCAAAATGCCCTGTTGGTAATAAAATATGGTTCTTTGGGTGCAAGTATTACATAATCGAAAATAATGTCCTTGGCTATAAAGGCACCGATAGCAAGCAGAAAAACGGATATAGCTGAACGTATAAGATGTCCTCTTAGCTCCTCCAGATGCGTCCAGAACGACATGGTTTGGCCCTCTTCCTTATCACCTGTTTTTTCTTTTTCTGCCATGGGATACTTGATTTCTTTCAGCCCGCTAAATTAATACAGATTATTCAATTTTCATTTTTACCTGCTTAAAATTCTCATGTATGCACCCGTAAATCGTAATAAAATCAGGGATAATAAAAAAGGTTGCATCTTTAAACAGAAACAACCTTCTTTTTCCATAGGTAACTGCATAATGCAGTATTCAGAACTTATGCTGGGTGAATTGCCTCAACCGGGCAAACATCTGCACAAGAGCCACAGTCGGTGCATACATCGGGATCAATTTTATAGATGTCTCCTTCAGCAATTGCATCCACGGGGCATTCGTCGATACAGCTGCCACATGCAGTACAATCTTCAGTGATAATATAAGCCATTATTGTAAGATTTTAATTAATAAATAGAATGAATTCCACGTGCAAATATAAACTCTTAAATCTTACCGGAGGCAAAAATTTTACCGAAACACCTAATTTGAAATTGATTTAAATAAAAGCAGCCCATTTTGCTATTCAAATAATACAAATACACTGTAAAAAATAAGTCTGAAAAAAAGTATCCGATTTTTTTGATCAGTTCAAAATTAAACAATTAACTTCGCAGACTAATAGGTAAATGTTGATATTAAGACCTGTAAAATCAGGGCTTTTAAAATATAGAACTTAAAGGGGGTTTGGTCAACATTATATCTAAATATGTATAAGAATCACTTTTAAATCCTTACTATAAAGATCAAAACAAAACAACTATGGCAAAACAAAAGAATATCTTAGAATTAGAAGATGTTGTAGTAAAGTTTGTCGGCGATTCAGGAGATGGCATGCAGCTTACGGGCACACTATTTTCCGATACTGCAGCTCTGGCTGGCAACGACCTTGCAACCTTTCCTGATTTTCCTGCTGAAATCCGAGCTCCCCAGAATACTGTCGCCGGGGTGAGCGGATTTCAGGTTCACCTGGGGCAAAGAAAGATTTTTACATCGGGCGACATGTGCGATTTGCTGGTAGCCATGAACCCGGCTTCATTGAAAGCCAACCTAAAGTGGGCAAAGCCCGGTGCTACCATTATTGTCGATGAATCTGCCTTTGATGAAAAAGGCAATGAAAAAGCCGGATATAAAACCAGCCCGCTGGAAGATGGTAGTCTGGATTCATATCATCTTATCAAGGCTCCAATTTCTGTTCTCACCAAAGAAAGTCTTTCAAATGTTGAGGTTGATAAGAAAATGGCAGAAAAAACCAAAAACATGTTTGTTTTAGGGATGATGTATTTTCTTTTTCAGAGGAATCTTGACAATACACTCGATTTTATTTTAAAGAAATTCAGCAATAAGCCTGAAGTTGTAAAAGCAAACCAGGTAGCTTTAAAGGCAGGTTACAATTATGCCGAAACTGTTGAAGCCATTGCTTCAACAATTAAGATAGGGCCTGCTCCAATGCAAAAGGGGCGCTACCGTAATATTACCGGAAACGTAGCTACTGCCTGGGGTTTGCTGGCTGCTTCTGAAAGGAGCGGCAGGCCGTTGTTTCTGGGTTCTTATCCCATCACTCCTGCCACAGAAATATTAATGGAATTGTCAAAGCATAAATCGCTTGGAGCAAGGGTTTTTCAGGCTGAAGACGAAATTGCGGGTATATGTTCGGCAATAGGTGCCAGTTTTGCCGGTTCAATGGCGGTTACAACAACATCGGGTCCTGGCTTATCGCTTAAGAGTGAAGCCATGGGTCTGGCGGTGATAACAGAATTACCGCTTGTAATAGTTAACGTACAAAGAGCAGGCCCGTCAACCGGTATGCCTACAAAAAGTGAACAGAGTGATTTGCTTCAGGCTTTGTTCGGTCGTAACGGTGAAGCTCCCATGATTGTGATTGCTGCTTCAAGCCCTGCCAGTTGCTTTCATTATGCTTATATGGCTGCCAAGCTTTCGATGGAGCATATGACTCCTGTTCTGTTACTTACGGATGGTCATATGGGCTTTGGTTCAGAATTGTTTAAAATTCCCAAAGTGGCTGATATGCCCGAAATAAATCCTCCCATCGCACCACCCCGTGATCCCGATTTTAAGCCCTATCGTCGTGATCCTGTTACACTGGCCAGGAAATGGGCAATCCCGGGAACCGAAGGTCTCAGACACAGAATAGGGGGTCTTGAAAAAACCAATATTGATGGTAACGTTTCAACCGATCCACTTAACCATGAACTTATGGTTAATATTCGTGAAGATAAGGTAATGCGTGTAGCTAACTACATCCCTGAACAGGAAGTTTTTGGCGAAGACAATGGCGATTTGCTGGTTGTTGGTTGGGGTGGTACAGAAGGTATGCTTAAATCAGCGGTTGGCCAGATGCAGAAAGCAGGGCATAAAATCAGCCTGGCGCATTTCAATTATATTATGCCATTGCCAAAAAACACTGCAGATGTATTTTCAAAATTCAAAAAGACCATAGTTTGCGAACTCAACAATGGTCAGTTTGTGAACTATTTGAGAATGACACATCCTGAATTTAAATATATGCAGCATAATAAAGTTCAGGGCTTACCTTTCCATGTGAAAGAACTCACAGAGGTATTCACTAAAATTCTGGAGGACAAATAATGTTAGACAAAAGAATAGAAAAATCACCCGTTCCTTTAACAAAAGAAGATTTTGCCAGCGACCAGATGGTAAAATGGTGCCCCGGTTGTGGCGGTCATGCCATACTTTCTGCCGTTGAGAATGTTTTTCCAAAGATTGGTTATAAAAAGGAGAACTTTACAATTGTATCCGGAATCGGTTGCTCTTCAAGGTTCCCTTATTATGTTCACACATATGGTTTTCACGGAATTCACGGACGTGCAACCGCTATTGCCAGCGGCGTAAAAGTTGCCAACCCGGACCAGAGTGTTTGGATTGCAACAGGTGATGGTGACTCAATGGCCATTGGTGGTAATCATTTTATACATATCATCCGCCGTAATATTGATGTGAATATTCTGTTATTCAACAATCAGATTTACGGTCTTACAAAAGGTCAGTATTCTCCCACAACACCTATGGGGAAGGTTACCAAAACATCACCCCAGGGAACAATTGAACATCCATTTATCACTGCAGGTCTTGTTTTGGGTGCCCAGGGAACTTTCTTTGCAAGAGTGCCTGATAATAATGTGAAACTAATGACCGAAGTGCTTTATGAAGCAGCCAAGCATGACGGAACATCGGTTGTGGAAATCCTGGAAAATTGTATCATCTTTAATGATAAAGCCTTTTCTTCGGTAACAGCCAGAGAAAAACGCGAAGAAAACCAACTTATACTCAAACATGGAGAGCCTATGATTTATGGTAAAGATAAGGATATGGGTATAATACTTAAAGGTACCAGCCTTTACGCTGTAAAAATTGGAATTGGGGGTATCACCGAAAAGGATATTCTTATTCACGACCAATTTACTCCTGACCCGGGTATTCATCGAATGCTTGGACGTATGATGGGCCCTGATTATCCTGTCGCTATGGGGGTTATTCGTTCTGTAAAATCTGCCACTTACGATGATATGGTGGAAGAACAGATTGACATGGCAAAAAAGTCATCAAATATAAAATGCGTTGATGACCTGCTTAACAGTGGCGATACCTGGGAAATTTAACCGAATTTTAACCCTAATAAATTAATCAGCCGGCCCGGTAAGTTTTGCCGGGTCGGTTTTTTTTCAGAATCAGTCCCGAATGCATAGAACCTTTTCCAGATTTTCTTTTAATAATCAGCAAGGCTTGTATTCTCATTTGCTTTACTGGGCAAAAGAAAACTATACCTCTATCGTTTTTCTGAACTCCAATCAGGCGACCGGCGATCCTTATTCATCTGGATTTGATGCCATACTGGCTGTTGGAGCAAGAAAGCATATTTGTCCCCATGAGGATAATATTCATGCATTTTCTGCTCTCAAGGAATTTGCCAATCAAAATAAAGACTGGATTTTCGGATTTCTATCCTATGACCTTAAAAACCAACTTGAAAATCTGAAATCAGAAAATTTTGATGGGATAAAAATGCCCCTGATGCATTTCTTTGTTCCGGAAATAGTCTTTTTATTCAAGAAGAATGAAGTAAATATAGGTACTCTCAAAGGCAATGAGTTTTTTGGGATGCATGAAAAACTGTGGGACAAAGCATCAAACTTCACTATCAAGACCGGAAACCGGGTAGTGGCGGAATTCGCTCATCGGGTAAAAAGGGATGATTATATCCGGAATGTCGAAAAAATAAAAAATCATATCCAGAAAGGAGATATTTACGAAGCAAATTACTGTATTGAGTTTTACAGTGAAAAAGCTGAAATTGACCCTGTGGATGCATACCTGAGACTAAGTTATAATAATCCTGCTCCTTTCTCCTGCTTTTACAGGATGGATGAAAAGTACCTTATTTCATCATCTCCCGAACGCTTTCTGGCGGCAAGAGGCAAAAAACTTATTTCACAGCCCATCAAAGGCACTATGAAAAGGGGCAATACCCCGGATGAGGATGAGAGATTGAAGAGTAAATTATTTAATAATCCAAAAGAGAGAAGCGAAAATGTAATGATTGTTGATCTGGTAAGGAATGACCTTTCAAGATCGGCAAAAAAAGGTACAGTAAAGGTTGAAGAGCTTTTCGGTATATACACCTATCCCTGGGTGCATCAAATGATTTCAACTGTATCGTCTACCATAAGCAGTAATTTTCATTTTGTAGACGCAATAAAATTGGCTTTTCCTATGGGAAGCATGACAGGTGCTCCAAAAATCAGAGCTATGGAAATAATAGAAGAGTCCGAAGCTACTCGTCGGGGCCTTTATTCAGGTGCTGTGGGATATATTGACCCGAAAAAGGATTTTGATTTCAATGTAATTATTCGAAGTATATTGTATAATTGTACCGATAAGTATCTTAGTTTTATGGCCGGCAGCGCTATCACAATTGATTCTGAGCCTGAAAATGAATATGAAGAGTGTCTGCTAAAAGCTGCTTCTATGGCACACATTTTAGATGCCAATCTCTATTAATAAGCAGTAGATGATGCTGTTTATAAAATAGCTCCTATGTGAAATTTATCACCATTTTGCTTTTCTATTACTACCATTACATAAGGTTAGTCGGAATTCTTATCAGGTTTCGCGCTAACTTTTTGTCTTATGGCAAAAATGTGAAAAATCAGTAAAAGACATAGGTTTAAATATGTTATATTGCCTACCTTGGGGCGCCGAAATCCTGCACTAACACTGGATTAAAAGGATGGAAACACCTTTACATACTTTCGGAGGTTTTTACAGAAAGTGCATAGTTGATGATGCAGGAATTAATTAAATCGAACGCATGATATAAATTCATTGCAGGTGTTTATGATATTTCACCGGGGATTCGTTGATAAGCTAATTTTTATAAAAGTCGGTAAAGAGCAATAGAACAGAATTTAATTTATGGCAATACAGGTTGAAATAACCAGA
>SKSE01000249.1 GCA_007118135.1 Bacteroidales bacterium
AATTTATTTCTGTGAGCAAAAACTGCGAAAAGAGAAAAAGTTAAAAATAATACATTTAAGAAAAGGTCACCCAATGAAGGCAACCAGTGGCTGGTTGCATAATGACTGGCTGTAAAAAGTTCACCCTGATAAAAACAACTGGGAAGCTGAAGGTAAAACATGGCTGTTCTTATAACCACCACAGCTGAAAATAAGAGCAGCAAACCTTTCCATAACCACCTTTTCCTTACCATGTAAAGAAAAGCATTGTATGTAAGAAGCAGGAAAAGGACTATTGCTGCAATGCTAAAAAACACAGATAATAACCATAACCCTTTCCGGATGTAGGTTTCATTATGTCCTTCCTGAACAACCAGCGAAAACGCAAAGTTTTCTTCCAGGTCATAGATATTTAACTCATCCTGCTGAGTAGAAACCTGAACAAAGTCAGGTATATCATAATCTGATTGAAAAGTATTAACCAAAAAACGGTTTTTATATCTGAAATCATTTTTAACCAATGATGCCACCCAAACCCTGTAATCATTATGGGTTTTTGAAATCGTATAATACCATCCGTTTTCAAGCTTATTTATGCCTCTGTTATCATCCGGCAGTTTATTATGGTGCACTGGTAAAGCATTATGTGAAAGGAATACAAGAGAATCGGACCTACTTATAAAAACAATTTCTCCATGTGAATAATACTTTTGGTTTAAGTTTTTGACCCAATTCTGTTCGGCAAATTTCAATTCGCCACTTTGTTGAAAGGCACGATATACTTCATCAAGAGTTCGAAAAGCCTGCATTTCTCTTTTAAGAAACTGATTTTGAAAATTTTCGGAAATGGCAATAAAATCATACTTTCTTTCCTTAAGCTCAAATGTAAGCCATGAAAGAAATACTGCAAAAAGAATTAGCAGAACTGTAATGATATTACTCTTTTTTTGAAGCATTTTTATATGCAGAATTCAATGTTATTGTTTTTTGCGAAAAACATAAATCTGACTGGAATAAGGTATGGGGCCGAAAAAGGCTTTTAAATTAGATAAAAGTCCAATAAAAAATGCCCTGATTATTCCTGCAATACCGTTTTGTTTATTTTTTTCAGAAAGCATAGCAACATAAAACGAGTCAAACAACAGCGGGTATTTTTTTTCAAAGATAAATCCATTTTGCTCCAAAAGCATGGTAAGGGTTTTACTTTCGAAATGATTCAGGTGCCGTGGCACATCCCATGCTGCCCAATCAAATCCATAATAATTTGCATCATAGGATTTATATTCGGGAACAGCAACAACAATTGCACCATTTTGAGTTAAAAGGCCTGAAAACAACTTAACCTTTTCTTGTAGGTCGGGGATATGCTCTAAAACATGCCATAAAGTAACAATATCAAATCTGTTTTTATAATGATCCGTTAATAACTCATTGTCATTTGACAGCACACTTACGCCCTTCTGTTTAGCTCTGTTTCTGGCATCCTGATTTGGTTCATAACCCAGGCAAACAGCACCCCTGTCTTGTAAATAGAGTAAGTAATCACCCGTAGCGCACCCATAATCCAGTATATTAAATCGGGGTTTTTTGGCTATTGATTTGATTATCAATGTCTTTCTTCGCAACATATACCCTTTTATAATGCCATAAACCTTCTCAAAAATACCTTTTCGCGAATCAGTATGGGATATATAATCACCTGACTTATAATATGATATGATGTTTTCAGGGGTCGGCCGGGGGTTTGTGATAACAAAATCACAAACAGAACATTTAACCAATGTAAATATTTCATTACTTACCAGATAGTCTTTACTTTGGCCTACGGCTTTCTGTCCTGCAGAATTACAAATCGGGCAAGTATTAAGCAGATGCATTTGATTGTCATTTGTACCAAACATCAAATATATAGATTGTCTTTAAATAAAAATGTTTCACGTGAAACATTTTAGATGGCCAAAATATTGTTTCACGTGAAACAACTATGTGGTGAAAATTATAAGTCAGGCTCCTATATGTATCAGTAAAACCGATATGTCACTTGGGCTTATGCCGCTGATTCGGGATGCCTGGCCAATGGTTCGCGGTTTTATTTTAGAAAGCTTTTCTCTTCCTTCAAAGCTGATGGATTTAAGTTGAGAGTAATCAAAGTCTTCTCTTAGTTTAGTGTTTTCAAGCTTGCTGATCTTTTCGGCCATCTCCTTTTCCCTATCAAGGTAGCCCTTGTATTTAATTGCGATTTCAGCTGATTCAAGAGCTTCTTTAAATACATCATATGGAGTTAATGTTTCAAGACTGTTCCTAAGTGATGATACATTCCCAATCAAACCGTGAATGCTTACCTGGGGTCGTAACAGAATTTTTTGAGCACATGTCTTTATGCTAATAGAAGAAGAACCGCTCTTCACCAGATAAGGGTTTATTTCATCGGGTGTTGTTTTTTGAGTGTGAATGGTATCTTGAATTTTCTGAATAAGAAATTCTTTTTCATTTAATCGATCAAGTCTCTCCTGTGAAGCAAGTCCAAGTTCATAACCTTTGCGGGTTAATCGTGAATCAGCATTATCCTGACGAAGTAAAATACGGAATTCGGCACGACTGGTAAACATGCGATAAGGTTCTTTAGTGCCCTTTGTAATGAGGTCATCAATTAAAACACCAATGTACGCTTCACTACGTTTCAAAATAAACGGTTCATGGTTGCGGATTTTAAGATGAGCATTTATACCTGCCATTAATCCCTGGCAAGCGGCTTCTTCATATCCTGTTGTACCATTAACCTGACCCGCAAAAAAAAGGTTTTCAACTTTCCTGCTTTCCAAAGTGAAATCCAGTTGGGTGGGTGGAAAGTAATCATACTCTATGGCATAACCAGGTTTAAGAATTTTACTTTTTTCAAACCCGGGAATATTTCTTAATGCTTTATATTGCACTTCGAGAGGCAAGCTTGAAGAAAAACCATTTATATAATATTCGATACTATTCCATCCTTCAGGTTCAACAAAAAGCTGATGACGATCCTTATCACTGAACCGGTCTATTTTATCTTCAATGCTGGGGCAATATCTTGGTCCGCTACCCTGAATCCTACCTGAAAACATGGGGCTGTCATCAAATCCTGTCCTAAGAATATCATGTACACCTTCATCAGTATAGGCAAGGTAACAACTCAATTGCTTTTTCAGGACAGGAGTATCAAGAAAAGAGAATTTCCCGGAAACTTCATCTCCGGGTTGTTCAATCAAGCGTGAAAAATCTATGGTTCTTCCATCAACTCTCACTGGTGTACCGGTTTTCAATCTTTCGCTTTCAATACCAAAACTTACAAGGTTTTGAGTAAAACCTGAACTTGGAGCCTCCCCTAACCTGCCTCCTGAGAAAGATTTTCTGCCAATATGTATACTTCCATTTAAAAAAGTACCACTGGTAATAATTACAGATTTAGCACAAAATTCGAGCCCGTGTTTTGTTTTAACACCTTCAACTTTTCCTTTTTTAACTATAAGCTCAGTAACTGAATCCTGCCAAAAATCAAGATTAGGAATTTGTTCCAGCATTTCTTTCCACCTGGCTGCAAACAAAACCCTGTCACTTTGAGCTCTTGGGCTCCACATTGCAGGACCCTTGCTTTTATTAAGCATCCGAAATTGAATCATGGTGTGGTCGGTAACAATACCACTGTAACCACCCAGTGCGTCAATTTCTCTTACAATCTGACCCTTTGCAATTCCACCCATTGCAGGATTGCAGGACATTTGTGCAATGGTTGCAAGATTGAGGGTAATCATAAGTACTTTAGAACCCATGCGTGCCGATGCAGCAGCAGCTTCACAGCCTGCGTGTCCTCCACCTACAACAATTATATCATAATCGGGAAACATATTTACACAATACGAAAATTCAACAATAAAAATTTCTAATAACTGTTCACAATTATCTGATTACATGAATTTACAAAAATTCAGCGTATCTGAGATAATGATCTTCCTTGTTTCTCATAACAGCAATTTCATCCGGATGTTTATCACCATATCCGGTAATATGCAAAACGCCGTGAGCAATCACTCTGCAAAGTTCGTACAAAAATTCCAATTTAAATTTATCTGCATTTTCAATAACCCTTTCAACACTTATGAAAATATCTCCGCTTATGTTTAGAAAATCCTTTGAGTAATCAAATGTGATGATGTCAGTTAAGGTATCGTGTTCCAGATAATCTACATTCATTTTATGCAGATAATCATCGCTGCAGAAAATGAAATTTAATACACCTGGTTTTTTTTCTTCCTTTTCAATAATAAAAAAAATCCATTCCCTGAACTTCTCCTCAGGGAATGGAAATTTTTCACAATCTTCAAAATGAAATTCTACAGATTGATAAAATTCAGCAGGTATTTTCAATTTATGAGGTTTTGTACAAAATAACGTTCTTAAAATAGTTTTCAAGATGTTTCTTTCTTTCCAGTGTTAAACTATAATTGATACTGGAAATGTAGAATATTAATTCAATGGTACTTCCTTTATCATAAAAATTTAATTCGTCAACAAGCATTTTAATAACAAGTATTCCTCTCTCCCCTTCTTCATCGCCTTCGGGTAAATCTGTTATATCTTTTTCCAGGTAACTCTGAAAATCGAATCCATCTCCTTCATCTTTTACAAGAAAATGCAGTCCTTTTTGATCGGAGAAGAAAGAAATCTCAATATTTTTATCCGGATTATTATCATTTCCGTGTACTCTTGCATTCATAAATGCTTCATTTAGTGCAAGTTGAATGTTGCTATAGTACGTATTTACAATGTTATATTCATAACATATGTCTTCAATAAAGGCTTCAAGTTCATGAATCCCCTCCCTGGAAGATCTGACTTTAATTTGCTTTTTGTTCTCAACCATTTTTTATTCTACATTTAGAAAGTACGTTTCAACAAGATTTCTATAGTGAGGTTTGAAGCCGGGAGGCAAGCTCCTGAGCATTTCAATACTCCTGTTCTTAATCCTATTATACTCAAAAAAGTCTTCAGGGTTACTTAAATCATAAGTTTTTGCTGTTTCCCCTACTCTTCTTTCTTCTTGTTCTCTTTCCATATGGGCTCTTTCATGTTCGAGCAATCGTGTAAGAATGCGTTGTTGCCTTAATTGTGTTTGTCGCGAAATATTATTGGTTACAATATCAAGCTCTGTGCGTTCCATTTCGCGCATGGTTTGCTCAAGTTCCCGTGTTTCTTCACCATCTCTTCTGAACTGGTTTGCAAGTTCATTGAGCCTGTTTCGTATGGCTTCCTGTTCTGCAGCCATCCGTGCAAGTTGTTCGCTCATACTCATTCCTTCCTGACCCGATTCGCCAGGCATGGGCTGATGACCATCCCTTAATTGTTCGAGCATCTGATTCATCTGTTCCTGCATTTGTCTTAAATCCTGGAATGAAGGTGCTCCCTCTCCTGTCTGGGAAGGATCACCTTCTCCCTGAGCCTGCATCTGCATTTGCATATTCTGCATGCTCTCATTAAGTAATAATGCAAGATTATTTACATGGGTCATAACAAATTGTTGCCTGCTCACACCACTGTGCTTTCTACGGTTAATAAGATGATCAATAGCTTGATCAATATTCAGATTTATTTGAGCAATTTCTCTTGTTACATAAGACTCTATCTGGATTTGTCTCTTTGCCAGTGCATTCAAACTATCCTTAATCATTTCCAGGTCATTGCTTAGTTTTCTTTGTTCCTGAATAAGGTTGACAAATCTGGGATCCCGTACATTCGCTTCTCTTACATCTTCCATAAGATCTTCCTGGTTGAAGGAAGTTTTCACAAGATTATCAAGAATCTCACGAAGTGTTCGGATATCCTCCGCCAGGTTTTGCTGTTGCATAGCAGCCTGCATGGCCTTCAATGAATTGCTCATTTCTTGCATAGATTCTGATGCATTATTTTGTTGTTGTTGTGCTTCATTGCTATTGTTTTGCATTAATTGGTTCAACGCATCTTTAAGCATTTCAAAGATATTTTCCTGCATGGGGGTGGTATCATCGAGAGGATTGGGTCTTACCAATTCTTCATTCCTTTGCATCATATCCTGCAACATATCACTCAAATTTTCAAAATCATGATTTATTTTTTCTTGTTCTTCCGCAACATTTTCTAAATCAGCACCTTCATCAATATCATTGATAAGAGAATCCTGATTCTCTTTGATTCTATCCAATGCATCAATACTTTCAGAAAGCATTCTTTCTACCTGTAATTGTTTGAAAAGCTCAAGAGCCCTGTCGAGTCGGTTTTCCAAATCACTCATTTCAAACTGAAACTGGTCCAGCATCTGAAATACTTCCTCTCTGTTTAAGTTCTGCAATTCTTTCTGAATTTTCTGATAAAGTTCTTTCAACTCATCACTTAAAACTTCCTCAAACAGTTTTTGTAATTCTTCTTGTTTCTTTAAAATATTTTCATCCTGTTGGCGAAACTGCTGATCCCTGATATTCTGAGTTTCTGATAATTCCCTTAGCTTCTCATAATTTTCCTGGGCTTCCTGTTGCTTTTCAAGAAGCTGTTTCAGACTTTCCTGTTGTTCCCATGTAATAGTTTCGCTTTCAAGCATTGACCTGCGCAACTGATCTATTTCCCTTTGAATATTATTTACTTCCTCCCTGCTTTGGCCTAGTCCTGACTTTATTTCTTCTTCTCCTGCGAGGGTCTCTGCCAAAAGCTGATCGTAATCAGGAATGCTAATTGAATAAAGACGGCTCTCTGTACTTTTAGGCCCATTTATTCTGTCATTATCAGTTACTTTGAAAAAATAATCAACAGATTGACCGGGTTTTAATTCTATCTCATTCAAACTTAAATGATGATAAAAAGTTTGGTTCAGATTTTCGGGATCAAAACCAATATCAATCCTGTTAAATTGATTCGGATCACTTATTTCATCATCTATGCGACTGCCTTGATAAACCCTGTAATAAAACCCCAGGTCGGTAAACCCATAATCATCCCGTATTAAACCTTCAAAGAAAACATGGGACAACATTACTGAATCCTGAAATTCTCTGATAGAAATTGATGGATACAAATCGGGCTTGGTTCTTACATTATAACTTAAAGAATCACCTGATCCAAATTTATCATTCCTGGCAACTATATCATATCCAAAATAATTAAGTGCCTTTACTTGAAATCTGTACACTGAATTTCGAATCATTTCAAATTGATCGCGGTACTCATCAAAATAGATAAAAACAGAGTCAGTATCATCAGTATACACTTCCCAACTTAACCGGGTTCCTATGGGTACTTCAATATCTCCAATATTCATGAAATTTTCCTTAGATAATCCGGTATATTCAGGATAACTGGCAATTACATTAAAATTCTTGATTGTTGCTTTGCTTATTACATCAATAAACCACGGTCCGAATTTATAATTACCTGCAGATAGAAAAAATTGAATCGGCTCATTTACCGACCTGAATTCAAACTCAAATTTATTTCTTTCCCTGGCTACCATTCTCTGAGTAGTATTTCTGAAACTGATATCAACATGAGCTGGCAAAACATTTCCTTCTGCTTCTATCTCAAGCTTAAATCTTTCATTTTTAATTGCCTTAAGTGGCAATGGATTAAGTATTTTGATCTCGAAAGGAGCCGGCCGTTCAAATTGCTGCTCATACCTTACAATTCTACCTGCGGATTCTTTAAAAATATATGGAAACATCAACCATCCTGTAACCACTATAATTATAAGCAGCAAGGAATAGGGAATAAATTTCAAATTGACTTTAAAATCAACAGCGCTACCAAATGGTACAGTTCTTAGTTTTGATGACTTTTGTTCAATTCCTGCAATGATAAGTCCGGCTGAATCAGGGTTTTGATCCAGATATTTTTTAAGTTGAAGAGTATTGGTGATTTTATCATCAATTTCATTTTTGAAATGTTTCCCAAGAATTTTAGCTGCCTCTTCAAAACTTATTCTTTTCCCGAGTTTAATAATGCCAGCAACAGGTCTTACAATAAAAAGGAAAAATACAACCAGGTTAAAAACTATAAAACTATAAAAAAGAATGGCACGGGTAATCGTATTGAAATATCCGAAATACTCAAGTAACACAAAAATCAGAAACAAACCGGCAAAGCCTGTAATAAACCACAGCAAACCCTTTATAAGCAGGTTTGTATGATATTTTCGGATAAATTTATCCAGTTTGCTTATGAG
>SKSE01000231.1 GCA_007118135.1 Bacteroidales bacterium
CGGGGTGCCTGATTAAAATACATTGTCCAGTTTTTATCATTTAGTTCTAACCGGCTCTGATTCTCAATGGTAAATTTTGCTTTTACCCTTGATTCGGGTTCATAGTAAGTATTGCTGATAACTTCCCAGCTAATTATTATTTCATCAGAGCCTGGCCATTTACTAACTGCGCATGATGCCAGAAGTAAACCAGCCGGTAGCAAAACCCCAATTTTCCACTTTATTTTTTTCATAATATCATAATTGTGTAGCAGGTAAGGAAAAAATTTGAAGATTTACAGGAAATTAAAATTGTTTCTTATATTTGCGCCTAAATCGATTTACCCCGCAAGATATGAATATTTTTTAATCCTTTTTAATAACCTTCAGAAAAAAATTTATGAGAAAGACCTTCAAAACCCTAACCCTATTGATTTTAGTAATTTTCTCTTCTGTTACATTTGATACTTTTGCCCAAAGAACAGGAAATATTGTAGAAATTTTTGGAAGAGAGCGCGTAGAAACTACCAGTGAGGGAGTTATTATTCATGAATTCACAGAAGGACTTGCCCTTCCCAATGCCATGCGACCCGGAATGCTCACAGGTATGCAGGATATCCTTTTCTGGCAAATTGCAACAAACAGATTTGAACGCCCTGAAGCAGGAAAGGTACTATCTGATAATTATAATGTACACCCCATACCTTTGAAATGGAATGCTATTGAGGTTGACACAGCCGGATTTTTCAGGGGTAATTTGCGCAGGGCCTATGTTTACACTGAATTCGACTCACCTGAGTCAACTATTGCCCTGCTTGATGCCACAGGGCATACAAGAGTATTTATTAATGGTATGCCCCAGGAAGGCGATCATTACGACTATGGCCATACCCTGATACCCTTTCACCTAAAAAAGGGACTTAATCAGTTTATATACACTTACGGTCGTTTTGGCAGAGTAAAATCACAAATCGTTATCCCCGAAAAAGAATTGCAATTTTCACCCCGCGATATGACTTTACCATCTATTATCAGAGGTGAGAATGATGAAAAATGGGGAGCCATCAGAATAGTTAATGCATCTGAAAGAAACCGCGAAGGTTTGACCATTACCTGCACACTTGAAACCGGTGAAACTGCAACATATAAGACAGGTAGTATCATGCCCATGGCTGTGAGAAAACTTAATTTTAAAATACCCGCTCTAACCAGCACGGTAAATGAACGTTCCGTTTCTGCAACCCTGGTATTAACAGATTCAAGAAACAGGGAGATTGACCGTATAAACATAAATATTAATGTTATGGATGCAAACCGCCATCATGAAAGAACATTTATAAGTGGTATTGATGGCAGTGTGCAGTATTACAGCGTAGCTCCTTCAACTTCCGATGCTCCTAATCAGGCATTTGTTCTAACAGTTCATGGTGCAAGTGTTGAAGCTACTAACCAGTCACGCGCTTACAGTCAAAAGGATTGGGCACATATTGTAGCTCCTACTAACCGCCGACCCTTTGGTTTTAACTGGGAAGAATGGGGACGCCTTGATGCGCTCGAAGTTTTGCATGATGCACGAAAAATATTCCATACCGATACTGCACAAACCTATCTTACAGGACATTCCATGGGCGGGCATGGTTCCTGGTTCCTGGGAGTTACATATCCCGATAAATGGGCTGCTGTAGCACCCGCTGCAGGGTATGCCGATATTATTGGATATCGTCGTACAGGAACAGACAGCCTTATACAGGCCATCCCACATTTTGGAATGATTTACAGGGGTGCTCTGGCCGGCCGTACAATTGACCTGGCAAAAAACTATCTGCAATCAGGAATTTATGTTCTTCACGGCGATGCCGATGCCGTGGTTTCGGTTGAACAGGCCCGTATGATGCGAGGCATCCTGGGTGGTTTCCATAATAATTTTGCCTATTATGAATATCCTGGCGGATCGCACTGGTACGGCGACCACAGTGTGGACTGGCCACCCTTGTTTGATTTCTTCAGGCAAAACACTATTCCCGAGGCCAAAGATGTGCATAATATTGAATTCCGTACTGCATCGCCAGGTGTTTCTGCAACAAATTACTGGCTGCGCATCAATCAGCAGATTAAAAGCTACGAGCATTCTACTATTAATGCAAATTATGAGAATGATACAATCCATCTGCAAACTGAAAACATTGGTCATATTACAGTAATGTTAAACAAGCTTAAGCCCGAAGTCCGGCCTGTTATTTCAATTGATGGACAGCACATTACTCCGGATAACCTGGCAGATGTTTCACTAAGATTGCATGCCGGAAATTGGTCTTTAGCCGGATTACCTCCTGCTACAGAAAAGACACCCGAAAGAAATGGAGGCTTTAAACTGGCATTTACCAATAATGTTGTACTTGTATACGGAACCCGTGGAAGCAGAGAAGAAAACAGTTGGTACAAAAACAAGGCCCGCTACGATGCTGAAACCTTCCTATATCGTGGAAACGGCTCCATAGAAGTTATTTCCGACAGAGAGTTTTCTCCTGAAAAATATAAAGACCGCAATGTAATCATTTACGGAAACTCCAATACAAACAGGGCATGGCGCTCTTTACTAAGCAATGCACCGGTACAGGTAAGCTCAAATGGAATTTCGTTTGGAGATATGTATATTGAAAGTGAACGGTTAGGTACATATTTTGTCTATCCCCGACCTGACAGCGATATTGCAAGTGTGGGGGTTGTGGCCGGAACCGGCATCCAGGGAATGAAAGCAACCTATCCCAATGATTATTTCTCAGGAATAACTGGCTTCCCCGACTTGCTCATATTTGATGTAGACTGGCTAAAAGAGGGCATTAACGGTGTAAGGATTTCAGGCTTTTTTGGTAATGACTGGAGCGTGGAAAACGGAGATTTTGTGCACATGAGAATGAATACCTCCTTTTAAATAAATTTGTAATCTAAAATCATAAACTAATTTTCAAATGAAAAGATATTTTAGCGCCAATCCCAAAGTAGGAATTCGCCCCACAATTGATGGCAGACGTAAGGGTGTCAGAGAATCTTTGGAGAATCAAACAATGGCCATGGCAAAAAATGTGGCCCAATTGATATCTTCTACTTTAAAATATATTGATGGAACGCCTGTAGAATGTATAATAGCTGATACCTGCATCGGAGGTGTTGCAGAAGCTGCCATGTGCGAAGAAAAATTTCAGAGAGAAGGAGTAGGTCTTTCCATTACCGTAACGCCCTGCTGGTGTTATGGTTCGGAAACCATGGATACCAATCCGCATCGGCCAAAAGCCGTTTGGGGTTTCAATGGTACCGAAAGACCCGGAGCAGTATATCTTGCTGCAGTGCTGGCAGGACACACACAGAAAGGTTTACCGGCATTTGGAATTTATGGACATGATGTACAGGAAGCCAACGACACAACTATTCCCGATGATGTTAAAGAAAAACTCCTGAGATTTACCAAAGCAGGGATAGCAGTAGCTACCATGAAGGGTAAATCTTACCTATCGATGGGCTCAGTTTCCATGGGCATTGCAGGAAGCATTGTGGATGACCACTTTTTCCAATCCTACCTGGGAATGCGAAATGAATATGTGGATATGAGCGAGTTTATTCGCAGAATAGATGAAGAGATTTATGATAAGGAAGAATTTAAAAAAGCATATGACTGGACCCGTAAACATTGCATTGAAGGTAAAGACGAGAATAAGGTTGTAAGATCACAAGAGGAGAAGGACAAAATCTGGGAAACCGTTGTGAAAATGACCTTAATTGCACGGGACCTTATGGTTGGAAATGAAAACCTTGCCAGCATGGGATTTGGAGAAGAAGCTTTAGGGCACAACGCTATTCTTGCTGGTTTCCAGGGACAACGTCACTGGACTGACCATTTTCCCAACGGTGATTTTATGGAAGCGATCCTGAACTCATCATTCGATTGGAATGGACGCAGGCAAGCATATTTGGTGGCAACCGAGAATGATTCGCTCAATGGCGTTGTTATGCTTTTTGGAAATCTGCTCACCAATTCGGCTCAAATGTTTTCTGATGTAAGAACCTTCTGGAGCCCTGATGCAGTTAAGCGTGTAACAGGTAAAGAACTTACCGGAAAAGCATCCGATGGCATTATTCACCTTATCAACTCAGGTGCATCGGCACTGGATTTTACCGGTCGTCAAAGCATTAATGAAAATCCTGCAGTAAAACCTTTCTGGGAAATTACTGATGAAGAAGTTCAGGAATGCCTTAAGCATACATCATGGCCTTCAGCCATATATGAATATTTCAGGGGTGGTGGCTTCTCAAGTGAATTCCTAACCCGGGGAGATATGCCCATTACCATGTCGAGAGTAAATCTTGTAAAAGGAATCGGACCTGTTTTACAGATTGCCGAAGGCTGGACAGTGGAACTCCCAGCCGATGTAAATGAAACTCTCGTTGAACGAACCAATCCTACATGGCCCACTACATGGTTTGCACCCCGGATAACCGGAAAAGGAGCATTTACTGATGTTTATTCGGTAATGAATAACTGGGGAGCCAACCACGGTTCCATTAGTTATGGGCATTTAGGTGCTGATCTGATTACTCTGGCATCTATGCTTCGGATTCCTGTATGTATGCATAATGTTAACGAATCAGATATTTTCCGCCCCAGTGCCTGGAATTCTTTTGGTATGGATAAAGAGGGTCAGGATTACCGGGCCTGCGGAAATTATGGCCCTTTGTATGGTAAATAATTAATCGGCACATTTCAGATTATCAGAAAATACCAGGCATTTCAAATCCATTTAAATTATGAGTCAGGCTATCCTTGTTCTTGATTGTGGTGCAACAAACGTGCGAGCGGTATTGGTTGACAGCAAAGGCGTTATAGTATCTCAACATTCCATAGCAAACAATACCATAAGAGATAACTTTCATCCGGGTGGTTTACTTTGGGATGAAGATGAGATTTGGAAAAAAATGTGCCAGTGCAGCCGGAAAGTAATTGAAGAAACCCAGGGAAAATTTACAGTTGCCGGAATAACTGTTACCACTTTTGGTGTTGACGGAGCTCCTGTTACCAATACAGGTAAAATGCTTTATCCTGTTATATCCTGGCAATGTAGCCGTACTCAAAGTGTTATTAATAAAATTGATGAGTACATGGGTACTGATGAACTTTACCAAAAAAACGGTTTACAGTTTTATCCTTTCAATACCCTTTTTAAACTGATATGGTTGCAGCAGAATAAGCCTGAAGTACTGGAAAAAACTCATAAGTTCCTTTTTATACCATCACTTTTCATTTTCCGCATGACCGGTGAAATGTTGAATGACACAACTATGGCCGGAACTTCAATGCTCACCGATTTGAAACAGCGCGATTTTGATGAAGCCATTTTAAATACTGTCGGGCTTAACAAAGAGAAGTTCTATCCAATGGTTGAGCCCGGCACAATAGCCGGTCACTTGGTTGTTAATGCTGCCCGGGACCTTGGATTACCTGAAAAAACTCCTGTTATTGTTGGCGGACACGACACACAATTTGCAGTTTTTGCCGCAGGGGCATCATCCAATCAACCCGTTTTGAGCTCTGGGACATGGGAAATCCTGATGGCACGATCAGATTCCGAAAAACTTGCAGTACCAGACAAAAAAGAAGGAGTAACCATTGAACTGGATGTAACCGCCGGTTTGGTAAATCCCGGCGTACAATGGGTTGCATCGGGAGTGCTTGAATGGATCATGAATCTGATGTATAGCGACATTAAATCAGATGCTTTCAGATTCGACAAAATAATAAGTGAAGCAGAAAAGATAGAACCCGGATGCAATGGAGTGAAGGTACTTCCTGAATTATTTCCGGGCGGTATAGTAAATAACAGGGGGCTTATTGAGGGTTTAACGCATACAACAACCCGTGCTCATATATACAGGGCAACTCTTGAGGCATTATCTTTCTATCTTAAGTCAGGCTTATCAAAACTTGAAAAATTATCAGTTTCAAAAACTGATTCGGTTATATGTGTGGGAGGAGGTTCAAAAAACAGGCTATGGAATCAGATTCGAGCCGATGTACTTGGTGTGCCTGTTTTAACTAATGACATTAAGGAAACTACGGTTTTAGGAGCTGCATGTTTTGCAATGGCTGCATTACAATGGTATAAAAGTCCGGATGATGCATTAGAACAAGTCGTTAGCCATACATCTGAATTTATACCAGGCAAAAACAGTTCAATATACCAGGATTTATTTGATAACTTCAATAATAAACACTTTAAACAAGCTTGCAATAAAAAAATATAATCAGGTTTAATTTGAATATTTAAACATTTAAAAATTATAACCGAAATAAAAGGTTATTACTCTAAAATCAAAAACTGATAACTATTTTGAAATAAAATATGGTACAATTAAATTTTTAAAAACACTGTCAATGAGCACAAAAAAAACAAAACTTTTACAGTCCAATGGTAAAAATTATCTGATACCATTTATTCTTATTACCAGCCTTTTCTTTGCCTGGGGACTGGCAAACAACATGACTGACACCCTGCTGGCAGCTTTCAGGAGAATTATGAGTATGACCGACTTTCAGACCTCCTGGGTACAGTTGGCATTTTATGGTGCTTATTTTTGCCTGGCAATACCGGCTGCAATGGTTATCAGAAAATATTCCTACAAAACAGGAATACTTATTGGTTTAGCGATGTTCATTACGGGAGCAATGCTCTTTTATCCGGCCAGCAGAACCATGGTATATGGCCATTTTTTAATTGCATTATATATTCTTGCGGGGGGGCTTTCCTTTCTTGAGACAGCTGCAAACCCATATATAGTTGAAATGGGTGATAAGGAATCAGGCACCCAAAGATTAAATCTTGCACAGTCATTTAATCCCATCGGTTCAATTACCGGTATTATGCTAAGTAAGTTTTTTATCCTGTCTCAGCTAAATATTGCTTCTGCTGAGGAACGTGCCATCATGAATCCTGCAGACCTTCAGGTTATTCAGCGTGCTGAACTGAATGCTATTATGGGTCCATATGTAGGAGTGGCTTTCATTCTTATCATCATATGGCTGTTGATTTATTTCATTAAAATGCCCACAGTTAAACATGAAGACAGTGACGGAGAAGATAATGGATTTTTCGCTGATTTTAAATACTTACTTCGTAAAAGAAGATATGTAAGTGGTATTTTGGCGCAGTTTTTTTACGTGGGAGCACAAATAGGTGTATGGTCTTATACCATTAGATATGTTATGCGTGAAATCAATGTAAATGAAGCTGAAGCTGCAACTTACTATCTGGCGGCATTGATAACATTTACCGCTGCCCGGTTTGTTTTCACCGGACTTATGAAGTTCTTCAAACCCCAAACGTTGCTTATGTCATCTGCTTTAATAGCTATTGGGGCTACCCTGATAGTAATTCATGTGGGTGGCATGGTGGGTATATTAGCTTTGATTTCTATTTCTGCATTTATGTCGCTTATGTTCCCTACTATATATGGTGTAACTGTTGAAGGTTTGGGCAAATATACCAAAGTAGCCAGCTCAGGACTTATCATGGCCATAGTAGGTGGCGCTGTTTTAACAGCCATACAGGGACAGGTTTCCGACCTTACCCAAAGCATCAGGTTATCATATTATGTTCCTCTTTTTTGCTTTCTTGCCATTGCCATTTACGGTTATACAACAAGGAAAGCCAGGATTTAAAGCAGGAAAAATACCATGTTTAATAACGGCATATTAGTAACAGGTATTCTTTTTTTATTCTTTTCATGCACCCATGAGAAACCTAATCCTTTTTGGGGAGATGGAACAGAACTATTTGATGTTCGGGAAGTTTTTTATGATGAAAGGTTTCCCAATATCGTAGTTGCTACCGATGGCACTGTTATTGCCACATGGGGAAGTGACCATTACAGAGTTAGTCGCAGCGAAGATGGCGGGGTTACCTGGGGACCTGAAATCAGTATTGCCCAACCCGGATTTCATGGTGGGGGCGTAACGGTTGATGATAATACCGGTGACATTCTCCTGTTCGTGGAAGGCGGCCACCCCCCTGCTCCTCTCACTATTTACAGAAGCAAGGACCATGGCAAGACATGGGAAAACAGTGATTTTACTATTCATCCTGACAGTAAAGGCA
>SKSE01000233.1 GCA_007118135.1 Bacteroidales bacterium
AGCCATGTGCTGCATTGAAATAATTCTGGGTACCGTAATGAACAGTGGGTTGTCCGATGGCTGGATTCCAGAATCCATCCTGTCCGGCAATCAGTGTAACATCATCCAGGTAACTGGGGTCGTCAAATTCATATCTTTGATAATAAAGGATTTTATCCAGTTGATTTTGGAGTTCCTGGGTATTTCGTGCCGAGAGTCTTCCGAAATACATTTCAGGAAAGTAATCCCCGTCAACAGAAGCATAGTACAGGTCGGTAACCTGGTTGGATGCTGTACCAATCTGTGAAGCGGGCAGTTTCCCTGGGTCACCCACCAGAACAAGGAATGTGGGGGCAGGGTCATCCGGAGTGGCATTGTTATATTGCCCGTGTATCCAGTTTTTAATAGCTGCAGCAGTTGTTCCGATCTCATCGGTGTAAGCTACAGTAAGGAAAAAGCCCTGCTGGGTTTTCCACTCTATGAAGGGTTCAAGGGTTGTTTCAAAATCGCGGTGCGATACAATAAGCATCTTGATGGGGTTTTTGGTAAGATCAGGGTGATCATCAAAAATATCGCGGCTATCAGGAGCATTAAGAATTTGCGAATACAGTACATCAAAATAAGGGGAGAAGGTTGATTCCTTTATATAGCGCGTGAGCTCATGGTCTGCGTTTTCAAATGTTATCTCAAGTTCAATGTTGTTATATACTCTGATTGTCCCCTCAATAGGGTTATATCTTACAGGAGCAACAGTCAGACGGGCAAGGCGCATTCCGCGTAATACCCCGAGCACCTCCACATCAGCAAGCTCCATCTCCATAAACTTATTCATAGAGTAAGAATCAGGGTTATATTCGAAGGGAACTGCCGACACATCAAGATCTTTCCGAAGCGAGGGCTGAACGGGCATTAGCGGTTTGTCAAGACCAAACTCGCCCAGGGTGTATTCGCTAACCGTATAGCTTTTTACACTAACATTTACATTAGCTCCGAATGGAATTTCAATGAGATTTTTTGCTGCAGGAAGTTTTGGGGTTCCAAGTTCACCAACAGCATAGGCATTAGTTAAAAATAATTCATGAAATTCGCCCTTGTCTGTTTTTACGTTGATAACATTAAGGGCATCAAAACTGTAAGAAACTCCGAGGGTACTACTCGTATTTTCAGTAACCAGGGTTTGTGTCCTGGTAGCGCCAAGATCAATCCGGGTTTGGGCAGAAAGATTTCCTGTAAATACTAAAATTAACAGAATGGTAAAGACTTGTAAAGGCATGGATACACCTTTTACTTTTAATAGTAAGTTTTTCATCATGTGATTTAATAGTTATGGTTAGATCTTTAAGAAGTAATATATATATTCAATATGAAGAAAGCAGGTAGGATGTTAAAGTATTTCCCCGATCGGCATTAGCTTATGCAACTGTAATTCTTAAAAATTTTAATAAAGAATACACGACTTAAATCTATATTACGTTATATTAATGTTACAAAATTAAAAAAAAGTTTTTTATTAACAATTTTTTATGATTAATATGCTTGTGCTGAGAATTACCAAGGGCGTTTATTATAAGGTAGTTAATCAAATTTCTGTAAAAAATTTGCAATCGAATCAAATAAAACATCGATATGATTAGATAAAAGCATGTGATTTTTATCAGGAAGCAAATGCATTTATTTTTCTTGCAGGTAACCAGGATGCAAAAAAACCAATAATTGCAACCGTGAAAAACACAAGGATAAAATCAGGCAAATATATTTGCACAGGATATGTATCAATGATAAATGTTCCCTCAGCCTGAATTCTTATCAGCCCGAACCGGGTTTGCAGCCAACTCACTAAACCGCCTAAAAACAGCCCTATCAGGGCACCTCCCGAACTTATCATGATTCCCTCAAAAAGAAAAATCATTCTTACGGTTTTTAGCGATGCACCCATGCTTTGGAGTATATTGATGTCTTTAATTTTTTCGAGTACCAGCATGGTAAGACTACCTGTAATATTAAAGGCGGCTATGATTACAATGAAAGTTAGTATAAAGAAAATGGCCCATTTTTCTGACCGCATTACCTTGTAAAGAAACTCTTCCTGCTGAAGCCGGTTGCGTACCTGAAACTCATCGCCAACCAAAGCAGCTACATCCCTCTGCACCTGACGTACATTAGCTGTGGGGTCGACACCCAGCATTACCGAGGTAACCTGCCGGTCATGTTCTGTGAGAAATCTAAGAAGGGAGATGGGAGCAATTACGTATTCCGTATCAAATTCTGCCTGTACACCAAAAACTCCGGCTGCGTAATTGGAGCTTGCATTAAAGGCCTGTGCAGGGTGCACTCCGCTTATCCTTCCCCTCCTGGGTACGTATATGGTAAGTGGGTTAAGGTAATCATTGATATTGGCACCGAGCACATAGGCGACACCCTGCCCCAGGATCAGGTTTTCGAAGTCGCCCGATTGAAGTTTATATTCTCCTTCCAGAAGCATGGTATCAAGCCCGGTAATATTCCGGTAATTTTCATCGACTCCTCTCAGCTTAACAATATGTTGCCTATCGCGGTACATTAAAAGCGCTGTTTCTTCATAAACCTCGCCCAGATATAAAACGCCGGGGATGTTTTGCACTTCTTCAGCAGGAAAATCATCCATATGGAATGATTTACCATCAACGAGCCGGATTTCCATGTCAGGATTGAAGGCATTGAAAAGCGAAAGTATTATATTTTCAAAACCATTGAAAACCGACAATACTACCACAAGTGCCATCGTGCCAAAACTAACTCCCACAACGGCAACCAGGGTAAGTACATTTACTGCCGTTTGAGATTTTTTGGCAAAAAGATATCTGCGTGCTATGTAAAACGGGAAATTCAAGATTGTCAGTTTTTTTCAGCTTTTACCAAGAGTCCGGTGCCTTCCGTGTGATGACCTTTCACATCCATGTAATTCAATACATAACAAATCGGGAAAACTATCAAATAATATAACGGCAAAATGATAAAAAATAGTCTGGACTTGCCCAGCATTAATATGGGATATTTCATAGAAAGGCGCCAGGATATCTTCCCGGGTTTTCCGTACGTGTATTTGGCATCGATTTTTTCAAAACCGGCTTCGCGGAGTTTGGCAGTAATTTCCGGGATTGAATACCCGTCGCGAACATGCTCTTCAATGAAAGATTCATCATGGTCATGTTCCACACCTGAACCTCCTTTGTCAGATGGTGTGCTGATAAGTAATACACCTAAGGATTTCAGCGATGCATGAAAGTTTCTGAATACCAATAAATCTTCCTCGATATGCTCCATCACATCTACCGACAAAATAAGATTATATTCCCCGGGATTTTTATATTTTGTAAGATCGGCAAATTTAAAATGGGCATTATGAACCCCGGCACGCTTAAAAAAATGATTGCAGTCGCTTATCTGCTCCTCTTTTATTTCGATTCCTGTAATTTCAGATTGGGGATATTTTCTTGCCATATACCATGAGTACTGACCAAAACCGCTTCCGGCATCCAGTATTTTCAAACCGGCATCCTTTGTATGTTTGTTGAAAAACAGGCGTAGCTCGCTGTGCACATGCCATGCTCTCAGCAATAACAGATCGAGCAATTTGTAAAACACTTTTCTGAAAAAAATGCTGCGGTTGAAAAACCTTCCCAGTGAAGCCTTTATGGGGTCGTATTGCATGGTATTTTTTATTCCTTCAGAAGCTTTTCAATATTTTCAATGTAATCAAGGCTGTCATCAATAAAAAATTGTAACTGTGGCACCTGGCGAAGCTGGTTTTTTATTCTCATGCCCAGTTGTTTGCGAATTTCACCGACATGCGATTTTACCAGATTCAGAATTTCTGTAGCATCAGAACCAAATATGCTCAGGTAAACTTTTGCTATTGCCAGGTCGGGCGTTACCCTAACTTGCGTAACTGTGATCATTGAACGTTTAAATTTATTTGGTGCCTCTCGCTGAAATATCTCTCCAAGGTCTTTCTGAAGCAGTTTATTTATTTTTTTCTGGCGGTTGGTTTCCATAACTTATGCAAATTTCCTGCAAATATAACGGATATAAACCAACAATATTTGGGTTTTGCATGTTAAGTGATTAAATTTATAGGAAACATCAAATACACATAAAATTTATGAAAACGAGAAAGGAAAAGGATTCACTGGGCATTGTAGAAGTACCGGCTGATAAATACTGGGGCGCTCAAACCCAGCGCTCATTGCAAAACTTCAGAATTGGAAAGGAAAAAATGCCCGAAGAGATTATTCATGCTTTTGCAATTCTGAAAAAGGCTGCTGCTATTATCAATGAAAGAATGGGTGTTCTGAAACCCGAAGTTTCAAAGCCTGTAATCCAGGCCTGCGACGAAATTCTTGCTGGTAAGCTCGACGGGAACTTTCCGCTGGTTGTATGGCAAACCGGCAGCGGCACCCAGTCGAACATGAATCTTAACGAAGTGATAGCCAACAGGGCGCATGAGATTCTGGGAGGAAAGCTCGATGACGAAGTTAAAAAGGTACATCCCAACGATCATGTCAACAAATCCCAGTCATCCAACGATACCTTTCCCACAGCCATGCACATTTCGGCCTACAAGCTGATTGTGGAAGAAACCATTCCGTCTTTGGGAAGGCTAAAGGAATCGCTGAACCAAAAGGCTGTTGAGTATAAAAACATAGTGAAAATCGGCCGTACACACCTTATGGATGCCACACCCATTACACTGGGGCAGGAATTTTCGGGCTATGTTTCGCAACTTGAGCATGGAATCAGGGCACTTGAATCCACATTGAATCATTTGAGTGAGCTGGCATTGGGTGGTACTGCTGTTGGTACCGGCATAAACGCTCCAAAAGGTTTTGACAGGGAGGTGGCTGAGGTTATTGCCAAACTTACCGGACATCCGCTAGTTACGGCACCTAACAAGTTTGAAGCTTTATCGGCTCATGATGCCATTGTGGAAACCAGTGGAGCATTGAAAATGGTTGCTATCAGCCTGATGAAAATTGCCAATGACATCAGGTTCCTGGGTTCCGGGCCACGTTGTGGTTTGGGAGAGTTAAATCTGCCTGCCAATGAACCCGGCTCATCCATAATGCCCGGTAAGGTAAATCCTACACAATCGGAAGCCTTAACAATGGTTGCTGCCCAAATAATAGGTAATGATGCAGCCATTGCAGTGGGAGGGATGAACGGACATTTTCAGCTCAATGTTTTTAAACCCGTTATGATATATAACCTTCTGCAATCGGCCCGCTTACTTGCCGATGGTGCAGAGTCATTCAGAGTTAATTGTGTTGAAGGTATAGAGCCCAATCTTACCCAGATTGATAAGCACCTGAAAAATTCTCTTATGCTGGTAACCGCACTGAACCCACATATTGGTTATGATAATGCAGCAACCATAGCCAAAAAAGCCCATCTGGAAAATAAAACCCTTAAAGAAGCTGCTATTGAATCGGGGTTGCTTTCAGAAACAGAATTTGATCAATGGGTTGATCCTTCAAAAATGATTTAAGATACTACTTAGAAAATGATAGAATAAAAAAAGAGGCTGCCTTTTGGTGCCTCTTTTTTGTATTTTGGAGATAGTTATGCAATCAGGTTTTAATATTCCCAAACATCCAATTCGAAGTTACGAATATCATTTCTGATTCTTTCAGCTTCAAGCAGCTGATCAAGTGTATATTCGATATATTCGTTGATTTGTCGGTCATAAACATTTGACTCCTTGTACACATAGCTGTTGAACATGCGGCGCATAAAGAGATCGTCAAAGGACATTCTTTGTGCATCGTTCCAGCGGTTAAAAACAGTAGCATTAACCAGCACATTGCGTGCTTCGGGGAAGTACACCCAGAACAGGGGCTGGTCGCCAAGGCTCTCGCCGGTTTGTGGGTCAATCCTTTCTCTTACAGGGCAAATACCAATGATTCGTACATCAAGCACCGAACGCTTGGAGTCAAAGAACCAGTCTTCCTTAACACGATATTTGGTAACATCCTCAGTTGATAATGGTATTACAATGAGTGAGTCATATTCCTCGTAAGGTGGCTCAGGACGGGTAAACCTTCTTACTTCCTGACGGGCAAAATTGGTCCGGATTTCATCCGGGGTCATGGGCATGGTAAACTCATCGTCCTCATAAGCACGAATAGAACCTTCGGTTATAGAACTCATAAGCACCTGCATAAGACTTTGCCTGTCATCGATAGTGGTGGTAGGGAAATACAGCGGATGATTGATTTTTTCTCTGAGGTCAATCACCTGCCAAACTCTTTTCTCCCACAAAATGTCGGCCTGACGTACAAATGGGAGTTGAATGGGTTTTTTCTCTTCAATCCATACTCTGTCGTAAAAACCGTCTCTGGGAGCTGCATCTTCAATTATCTGCGCCATAAGGCCTACAGAAGAAAAGAAAGCAACTAAAGAGAAAACTACTACTAATTTTATTCTGGTCATAACTAAACCTCCATTAATTTATTGTTTATTGAATTCTGAATACCATGGGTGGAAGGTTACGTACTCTGCCATCATCACCCACAGCCTGAATATTTTCAAACTGGAAACGTTGTCCCCTGGTAGAACGCCTGATAGCGGCTTCCATTTCGGGTGTTTGCAGGTTGGAACTGGAACGCCATTCCTGGAAATCTCCTGCAACTGTAGTGTTCATTGAGAAGGAAGTAATTCGGAAATCCATACGGAAATCGAAATCTCTCATTCTGGGGATCAGGGGCTGGCCTGCTAATATATCACGAGCAATAGCACCTTCACTTTGTCCGGCAATTTCCGGATAGGGGTCAGGAACAGTCCTTACCCTAAAGTTTTGTGTACCCATTTGACGAAGAGAACCATCAACACGTGCCATAAGCGTAACGGTAACGGGTTGATTTACGTTGTGATCGGAACTGATACGAACATTGTAACCGCCACCTGCGCGAGGTACCATCCTGTTGCCGGCACCACTGATGCGGGGTTCAATATTTCCGCTGGGGATACCGGGTACAGAAACTGAAACCGGATTATCTACTCCAATGTAGAATACATTCATAGCGTCGGCACTTACTGTTGCTGTAGGACGCTGAACAATATAATCTCCTGAGAACGGATATTCCTGTATACCCCGTGGCCCTACAACTCTTACAGTACCCCTGTATGTTTGCAAGCCTTCAGCTGTGGCGGGAATACTTAATCTTCCACCTTCAAGAGTTCTGCCACCTAGAATAACCTCTGGTTGCTGTCTTGAATCGAAAGCAGCTACAATTACATCTGCCTCAAAACGGTCTCCTTGCAATACAATCTGGCTTCTGGGTATAACCCTTGCTTCAATTACATCGAAAGTAAAGTCATCGGCTGTAATGGCTGCATAAAGCTGGCTTGTTACATCAAACTCGGCATTACGCACTTCTGTAACCAGCCTGCTCAGATTGGTGGCAGCTGCAACCGGGGGTTGCCTGTCAAACATAGCTGCCTGCCATGTAATTACATTTCCACCTTTATCGTGAAAAGGACCTTCGGTGTCAAGACCCAGCTGAATAACATCGCGGAATTGTTCCGGGAGCCTGCTCAGAAGAAATTCTTTGTATTCATCTATCATCGTTCTGAGTTTATAAGCCCTGGTTCCTGGTCCGCCGGGCTGGATAGTTACCGCAGAGCCTCCTTCGATGGGTTCAGTAAGCCAAAAAGCTGATGACCTGCTGTAATTCTCCTTAGCTCTCATATCTATAAGACGCATGGTATCTGCTTGCTCAATGCTTATATTGTCTATCCTTGCAATCATTTCTGTACGAGTATCAAGGATAAACTGTACGAGTTCTTCAGCAACTTCCTGTACTTCCATAGCGCGTGAGTAGAAGGGTTCTACTCTTTCTTCTGAAAGTGCTCTTTGTTTTCTGAAGTCGTCATATACCATGTCTACTTTACGGCCAAAGTTTATGTTGGTTTGTTGTAACCCGTCATCAACAAGAACAAATGCATCGAGTACCTCAACTGATACGTTAAGGGCCAGAAGTGCCGTTAACACAAGGTACATCATACCGATTAGTTTTTGCCGTGGGGTTTGTCTGCCTCCTGCCATAATTATTTCCTGTTGTATTGTTTATAAGTTAT
>SKSE01000019.1 GCA_007118135.1 Bacteroidales bacterium
GATATTTTTCGAATAAACCAATGGTTTTCTTGGGCTGTTCGGAGATTACTGTTTTTTTGATTGGATCTGTCATAGTGAGGTCTTTTGAAGTTTTTTAACCGTAAGGGTCGCAAAGGATTAAGTTGCGTTCATTGCAGGCAATTTTATTTATAAGCACTTACTGTTATAGAAAACAAACCAATTTTGTTGTCATTAAAATCCTGAATTTCCTTTTCATTAAGGTACATTTTCAGAATATCAGCAGGTATTTCTATACTACGTTGTTTGTTTATCTGCATATTCCGGAAACCCGCATCAGTTATTGTTTCCAGGTATTCGTCAAGTTGCATGGCACCTGCAACACATCCGGCATACATTTCGGCATCATTTTTCAGTTTTTCGGGCAACTCACCTTTGATTACCACATCCGATACACAGAAATGGCCGTCGGGTTTTAAAACTCTCAGAATTTCTGAAAATGCCTTTTGCTTTTCAGGTACCAGGTTGAGAACACAATTGGATATCACAACGTCAAACTGGTCGTTCTCTAATGGCATTTCTTCTATATCCCCTGCAATAAACTCCACATTTTCGTATCCCAGTTTTTCTGCATTGCGACGGGCTTTGCTCAGCATTTCTTCTGAGAAATCCAATCCTGTAACTTTGCCTGACTCACCCACAATGGCACGGGCCACAAAACAGTCATTGCCTGCACCACTGCCCAAATCTAGCACATGTTGTCCGGGTTTAATGCCTGCATAGTCTGTGGGAATACCACAACCCAGACCAAGGTCTGCATCTTGCTGATAACCGTGATGGTTTTCATAACTTTCACTGAAAACGGTGTAGTCCACATCGCAGCAATCACTTGATGAGTTGCAGCAACTTGTAGGTCCGGTAGTGCTTTCGGCCTTCAGGGCTATTCGCCCGTACTTTTCTTTTACGATGTTTTTGATGTCTTTTTTTACTTTCATTTCCTGGTATTTTTTAACCGCAAGGGTTGCAAGGATTTACGCAAGTTTCGCGAAGGATTATCATTGCGTTCTTTGCGCCTCCCTTGCGCTCTTCGCGGTTTCAATTTTATAACTGTGGTTCAATTTCTTCCTTATAAAGTTTATAAAAACCTTCCTTTATTTCGTCACGCACACGTACAAACTCACTCCAGATGTATTGATCAGTTCCTGTTACATGCGACGGATCATCAAAGCCAATATGCAGCCGATGTTTAACCTTCCCCAGGAATGTCGGGCAGTTTTCATTGGCTCCACCGCACACAGTAATCACATAGTCCCACTCTTCACCCAGGTATTTATCAACTGAGTCGGATGTGTGGTGACTGATGTCGATACCGATTTCTTTCATGGCAGCAACAGCCTTTTGGTTTAACTTTCCGGAGGCTTCGGTCCCGGCCGAGCGAATGGTCATTCTTTTATCAAAGGATTCCATAAAGCCGTGGGCCATTTGGCTGCGGCAGGAATTTCCGGTGCATAGGATGAGGATTTTCATGATTTATGATTTATGAGTTATCGAAGCGAAGCGGAGATCCCGAGAGACGAAGGTGATTCGGGGTTGGGTTATTGAGTTAATGGGTTATTGAGTTATTAGGTTAATTGTTAAGAGCAAATTTCGATTTTCGGATTTAGCTTCGCTGAACTCGGCTTCGCCTCGGTTCGTGCTTCGTACTTCGGATTTTTCAGCAATAGTTTCTTTTTACATCAATTTTTGAAAGAAATTCGTCAGTTTCTTTTCTCATCAATTCGATGGTTTTGGCATTGAGGCAGTAATTGGTTTTAACCCCATCTACGGTACCTTTTATAAGCCCGGCATCTCTGAGTTCTTTGAGATGCTGGTTTACCGTGGTACGACCCAGGGGGATCTCATCAGCAATATTGCCTGTCATGCACGATTTCATTTCAGAAAGGTATTGCAGTATAGCAAGCCGGGCCGGATGGGCCAATGCCTTGAAAAGCCTGGCCTTTTGCTGCAAGTCCTCTTCAAAAAGGGTAATTTTAGCGATGGTCGTCATAATATAGAATCATTAAATTTGACGTAAAATTACGTCATTTTTTATTACGACGTATAATTACGTTAAATATTTTTTTCATATTTTTCCATAAACTCTGTGAATCAGCTTAAAAGGGGTTGGTTTTGTGCTTTATGGACAGCAAGCCCTAATGGCGACACGAAGATTCTTTCAGTAAAGCCTGAAAAACAATTTACTCCTTTAAAGCAGCTTTAAACCCTTCCATTATGGTGTAGTACTTAACAATCATATTGGGCACTTCCCAGTCGGGCATTTTACCATCAATCAGAAATTGAAGATATTTTTCAGCTACTTTGCCAAAGTGGGCTTCGTGGCCTATCCTAAAGTGGTTGGGAACTTCAATGTACCATAGCTTATCATTCACTTTAACCAATGATATTCCCGGGAAGTTTTCCTGCAAATCAACATTTACTGCCTTCTGCAGATTAACTTTAAAGTCATCCAAATCAGTATTATCAAGGGCTTCAATATACAAGGTTGACGTGTAGCCCTGTTCTGCACCCTGCTTTATCACCAGGTTGCAGTGGGTTCCGCGCATGATAGAATAGTGGGTATCGCCTGCACCCTCGGGGGCTTCATAATCCCAGATGACAGAAACTCTGGCATGAATTCCCTTTAGTTTGTAATTGATTTCTCCATTGCTGTAAACCCTAAGGGCGCCATCCACCACATCTTTTTGAAGGTACTCCGGGAAACTGCTAATCCCCGTTACCCTTTCAAACATTTCGGGTGTAAGATCGGTGGTCCACCTGCGGGCAGAAACAATTTCAACATCCTGTTTGGAAAGAATGGTCTCCGGAAATGCTTTCCACTGGATAAGGTCAATCAAATGAGTGGTAACATCTACTATCCCTTCGCCTTGCTGTTTTGTATCGAAAAACCAGGCCGGCCGCCTTAAAGGGCTTCCAGAAACATATTTATAGAAGTGGTGGACACTCTCCTTTGTAATTGCAGGTTCTTCCGGAGTCCCGGCCTGCAATGTACCAAATACATCCTGAATCATTGAAAGTTCGCGTTGGAGGATTGTGGTAATCTCATAACGTTCGGTCATGATATCATACAATAAAACACCATTCTCCTGTGCTACTTTAAATGCCTGCTCCAGTTTTGGAAACTCGCCGGGAGTGATCACCATGGGTTTATCGGCCAATACATTAATTCCAGCCTGAACAGTCTGCAGGATGTAATCGGTTTTAATGGCATTATTTCCTGCTGTAACCATGACATTACCAGGTTTTTCGGAAAGCATTTTCTCGAGGTAATCGGGCCCGAGATAAACCTGCAATTCCCATGATGTGGGATCATCTTCCCTTGTGTTGTAAGTATTTATCAGTGCTATATGCCGATCCACATCAGGTCCTTCGGGGGCATATATATGCACTATGGGTGAGACCTGGTGGTAGTTGGTTTTCTGAACCAATGCAGCATGAAAATGGCCCGGATTAAGGGTCATGATCTTAACTTCATGCTTTGCACCGGTAAAAACATTATTTGCCACATCAGATGAAGCAGTTCTCTGGTTTCCGCCACTGCAGGCTGAAAGGATAACCATTGATGTAATCATAAAGATGTAGGTTCTCATTTTTATGGTAATGGGATTTATTATATTGTGTATCATAGAGCTTCACTTTAATATACAATTTCATTCTAAATTTTCACATAATCAGTTCCGTAGGGATTTCTTTGCGGCCTGCTAAGCATTGAATTTGCCAGATCGTTGTCAATAAATTTCTCTGCAACCGGATCCCATTTTAAGATGCCAGGAATTTTCATAGCGATATGGCTTATGAGGCAAACTGTACATGAGCGGTGTCCTTCTTCTACAGGGTTGATGGGTTGTTTACGTGATTTTATACAGTCGAGCCAGTTGCCATGCTGGTTGTTGCTGACATAAAGATGAATTTCATTTTCGCCGATCTGTGATTCCAGGATCCTCGGATCACTGGCTTCCAGGGCTCTCGTTGCTCCTTCTGGAATGGGGTCGCTGGCTGTGACACGATAAGCCCCCCGGGTTACAAAAATCCAGCCTTCTGTGCCTTCATAGCGGATGCCATTGGGGAAACCGCCGCTGGTTAATACTGTTATACCGTTTTCATATTCATGCCTAACCATAAAATGGCCATGCACATTCCAGCTTCCGTATTTGGGAAATTCTGCAATCGCTTCCACTGAGATGGGGCCTGTTAATTCTGTATCCATACCCCAGGCTGCAGAGTCAAAATGGTGCTGTCCCCATCCTGTGATCATCCCTGCACCATAGTTTTCGTGTCGCAACCACCCGGGACGACTATAGTCATTCTGCGGATGAACCAGTTGTTCGGTATAATCGATCACAGGAGTAGAACCCAACCACATATCGAAATTCAGGTTTTGGGGGATGGGCATTTTTTCAAAAACAGGCCCTGATGGATCGCCTGGAAGACCGATTTTAACAGTATGAAGTTTCCCAATCCTTCCGTTTCTGACCAGTTCGGCAGCTACTCTAAATTGCGGCATAGAACGCTGTTGGGTACCAATCTGTAGTATTACGCCCTGCTTTCTTACAATATCACTCATAAGGCGGCCCTCGGTAACGGTAAGTGAATTGGGTTTCTGTAAATATATATCTTTCCCGGCAAGCGCTGCTTCAACGGCCTGTTGTGCATGCCAGTGATCAGGAGTACTAATAATTACCGCATCGATATCTTTGTCTAAAAGCATTTCCTGGTAATTCTCAAACATCTTAACATTGAGTGCATTATTGCTGCCTGTTTTTTGCCTGTAAAAATCTTCAACCAGCTTTTTACCATCTGCCATTCGCTTGCTGTCAACATCGCAAACAGCAATTATCCTGGCCTGATCGAACCGCAAAGTGTCAGCCATGTCATGATCGCGGGCTATACGCCCACAACCTATCTGACCAATATGTATGTTATTGCTTGGAGCATTTTTTCCGAAAACCGATGATGGTACAATGGAGGGCAAAATAATTGTACCAGCTGTGGCGGTTGAAATGTTTTTTAAGAAAGTTCTTCGTTTCATTTTATATGGTTTTTTTGTATAATGACTTTAAGGTGCTGCACTTTTAGAATTTATAATAATTGGTTCTACTCTGCGGAGTACCTTTCAAATTCGCCGGCAATATCAGCTTCTAAATGGTTTCCTGAATGAACGATAACCCTGTATTTCAGAATTACTTTTTGTCCTTTTTCGAGGAAAATATTTCTATCATTTTCAGGCCAGTACATGGGTGTTGGCGAAAAGAAACCATAATCACGTGTAAACCAGGGCGTAGGATACCATGTGTTTGACGGATGTTGCAGAATGGCAATTCCTTCTGTCTTTCCCATCCTTGGCCCATAAAAATCAATCCATGCTGAAGGCTTACCAAATGTGCCCTTCTCTGAAGTTTCGCCTTCGGCATTTATCATCGTTCCACCGTTTATTACTGCCAGATCAGGGTCCATCCGCACACTGAAAAGTGAATGATTGGTTTTATTAATGGTAACATCCATCAACATTTCCATGGTGATATCGAAATCGATGAAGTACTTATCTTTTGAAGGTGCTGATACGGTTATCCTGCGCTTATCCCTAACAGGTGAATCTGCCCCGGGCCTTCGCCATATGCATTCATTCTCAATTATGGCTTTTTTTCCACCTGTTTCGAGTATATCAGCACGGATAGAAAGGATTTGCCCGGCATCCAGTCCTTCCTGCCAGTAATTACCCCCGTTTACATGATCACAACCAAAAAACAGGGAACTGTGGTGCGGAAAATTAGCATTACGCATTGATGTTACACTTGCGTTTAAAGGGCCATTTACTGGAAAAAAGAACGGGTATTTTTCAAATTCTGATAAAATGTAACTTGTAAAAAGTTTTCCATCAATACGAAACTCTATTTTATCGCCTACCTTTTCAGCAGTTACATTACGCTGAGAGTAAACTGACTGGATACTCAAAAATGCACCCATTACAAACATGATGAAGTGCTTAATTACGGATCTATTTGTCATTTTTTATGTTTTTTATTCGCTTCTTATTACTATTAAAAGACAAATATAGTCATTTAGGTAAATCAAGTTGGATCGGTTTCCAACAACAGGCTTTGGTATATGAGTCTTTTACTAAAAAGATTTTTATTTATTACTTCTTTTTAAGCTGTATCACTATGGCTTTTTTTCATTTCAATATCTCAACCCGGGGCATTGTCGCAAAACTATTCCAATATTTTTCTGCTGTTTGTGGGTCCATTTCACCATCAAATACGATCATCCTGTACCTAAGAGTATAATCCTGCCTGGGTTCCAGTTTCCAGTCATGGTGCCTGATGGGACAAAACTGAAAAAACATATCACCCCTGCCACCATTGGCATCCATAGGCCAAACACGCATAGGCTCGGGGTGCATGCGGTTTGATGGATGGCTGAGAAACAAAATACCAGAACGGCCTTCAGGAGTATCAGATTCACCCTCCACTATACTCCAGCGGGCAGAGGTGCCGTCGGCATCGATCCGGGTTTTACCCTCTGAAGTCAGCACAGTGCAATTGTCTTTATGCCATTTTTCGGTTGCCCTGAAACCAAGTCCACCTCCATATCTGTAGGCATTAAGCATTATTCCATTGGGAATCGGGCTATTGAGAGTAGTAGTGTAATCGATAATCCATACCCCGTTATTGTTGTTCCATACCCTAAGATCAAGTATTTCATTCATGGCTACCTGATCTTCGCCTTTTGCACCGAAATCAATATGTTGTTGTAACGCTTTAAATCCACTGAATATGCTACCCTCCGTTTTCGATAAAAATTCTGCAAACCTTACAGTTCCCTGTCCGGAGGCTAAATTCCAGAAATCAACTTTACGGCCATCGATGGTGGTTCTTGTCCATGGCCCCCAGATTCCGTAATGATGATAATGATCAGGTGGTTGAATCCGGCTAAGCATCTCTCCTCCCGGCGACCATATGGGGTGAATAAACCCTGAACGTCTGAACAATGGATTGACCCCTTCGGGTGGATAGGTCATAGCAAAGCGGTAATTGAAAACACTTCGGTCATCCTTAACAAGACTAAGGTCCTGATGATTTTTTCTCGCAGTAATGGTTGGTTGTAAAGGATCGGATTCTTCCTGTTTCAGCACAAAAATTCTTTTGGTATTTGGCCGGGTAGTACCTTCAAGAATAAACCACAACCGGGCCGAATGACCCGCTTCAAGTTGGCTGGAAATGAACTTTTTGCCCTGTGGCAAGATTTCATAAAGCACCAGGTTGGCCTTATCAGTATTATAATTGAGCCCATCAAGCGTTATGGAAACAGGTGCGTAAAAAATTTCTTTATCATTTTTAATACTGAACTGTGCAACTTCCTGTCCGAACAAAACATTGGCACAAAGAAAGAACACTGAATAGAAAAAACCTTTGAGAATGGGAGGCCCAAACCTAGGGGTATTTTTTCTTTTATATTTAAAAAAATCAAACCTATCCATCGTAATGCATTTAATTGATAACACTATTGACTTGCAATTCATAAGGATTTTTAAAAAACTATTATTATATTTTCGAAGCTGTGATTAGCAAATATCCCATTTATGTCTCATCGAGAAATAACTGTGAACAATGCTTTAACCCTTATTCATGATACCATAAAGAACGTTCTGGGTCTAAATTAATAAAATATCTTTATTTTACAGCCCCTGATTATTGAATTCGTTAACTATCGTATATGAATAACTGAGCATGAAGAATTTGAGAAATTGCCTTGTATTTGTTACATAGTTCAATGAATTGAAAACTTATAATTAAATCATTAACTGTAATATTTAAAATTTTTCTTGTTTTTGTTAGTTATCCTAACTATATTTACAATGAAATTTCAATTATGTACAATTTAAAAAAAACTGTTATGAGTAAATCTGTTTTTTATCACGCCGGTTGTCCTGTATGCGTAAGTGC
>SKSE01000094.1 GCA_007118135.1 Bacteroidales bacterium
ACAATCCGTTAAGGAAAAATGTTGATAAAATTGACCTATTTTCGAAACTAGGTAGAGAAATAAACGACAATCTCAGCTATACAGCTATTTTAAACTTTCAGTCGCAGTTTGATAAAGGTTTTAGCTATCCAAATGACAGTGTGGTTGTATCACGTTTCATGGCACCGGGATATCTTACTGCAGCATTGGGTATTGATTATAAGCCCTTTGATTATTTATCTATTTTCGCATCTCCCGCTACAGGGAAATTTACCTTTGTTCTGGATGATGAGCTTTCAGCAGCAGGAGCTTATGGTGTAGATCCCGGTAAAAATGTAAATCCTGAGTTTGGTGCAATGGTTCGTATTGAGTTCACCAAAGAGGTCGTTACCAATGTAAATGTTAATTCAAGAATTGTATTGTTTAATAATTATACAGATTCTGATGTTAGTAACAGGAAAAATACTGATGTTGACTGGCTTACACAGATTAATATGCCCATCAATACTTTTCTTACTGTAACAGCAGGTTTTCATCTTTTGTATGACCACGACATAAAAATAGATAAAGGCGATGGAAGAGTTGGCCCAACAACTCAGATGCGTCAGCAGTTTGGAGTTGGATTTGTATATAATCTCAGATAAACAAGGTAAAGAAATAGTAAAAAAAATGCAGGAAAAAATCCTGCATTTTTTTTTGGCAAAACATTGTTAAAGGGAGTTTACTTGATGAACAACATTTCCCGATACTTGGGTAGTGTCCACATTTCGTCGTCAATCAGAATTTCAAGTTTGTCAACATGATATCTGATTTTATCGAGATAGGGTTTTACTTCATTACAATAGAAAAGCGCCATTTTATCTGCTTCTTCGATAACATTTGCTTCTTTGCGTTTTTCAATCATATCTTTAACATCTTTTCTTATCTCAATTATATGCTCAGAGATTTTACCTATGATATGGTTCTGCACTTCTGCCTGTTTTTCAAATTGTTCGGCTGATAATATCTCTTTTAAGCCTTTGACATTTTCAACTAAAGTATTCTGATACTTTATAGCAGTAGGAATAATATGATTTCCAGCCAGATCGCCCAGAACCCTTGACTCTATCTGAATAACCTTGGCATAGTTTTCATTCCTGATTTCCCAGCGTGCTTCAAGCTCTTTTTCCGTAAAAATATTATGCTTGGCGAACAGTTTTTTAGTGCTCTTAGAAACATAAGCTTTAAGTGCATCGGGAGTATTTTTATTATTTGACAAACCTCTTTTTTCAGCTTCTATTACCCATTCTTCGCTATAATTATTACCTTCAAAAAGAATTGGTTTTGACTCAATAATATAATCTCTCAGAATTCTGAAGATAGCTTCATCTTTATCTTCTCCTTTTTCCATTGCTTTATCAAGGGTGGCTTTAAATTCACCTAATTGTTCAGCAAGTATGCTGTTAAGAACAATCATTGCCGGTCCGCAATTCGCTGAAGATCCTACAGCACGGAATTCAAATTTATTGCCGGTAAAAGCCATAGGAGATGTCCTGTTTCTGTCAGTATTATCTAAGATGATTTGAGGAATTTTACCGATGTTAAGCTTAAGTTCGGTTTTTTCATCGGGAGTCATTTTACGATCTTTCACTTTCTTTTCAAGGTCTTCCAAAACTTTTGTCAGCTGCGAACCAATGAAGATTGAAATAATTGCAGGTGGCGCTTCATTGGCACCTAATCTATGATCATTACCTGCAGAGGCAATTACTGCACGCAGCAAATCTGAATGGCGATAAACAGCTTTAATAAAGTTGACAAAAAATGTCAGAAACAGAAGGTTGGTTTTGGGAGTATGTCCCGGGCTTAATAGATTTTTACCTGTATTGGTGGCAAGAGACCAGTTATTATGTTTACCACTACCGTTAACTCCGGCAAAAGGCTTTTCGTGATACAATATACGGAACCTGTGTTTACGTGCAATTTTTTCCATTAATACCATTACCAATTGATTATGGTCAATAGCAATATTGGCTTCTTCATAAACTGGTGCCAACTCAAATTGGTTGGGAGCAACTTCATTATGCCTTGTTTTTACAGGAATACCAAGCTTCCAGGCTTCAAATTCAAACTCTGTCATAAAAGCTCTTACCCGTGGTGCAATAGCTCCAAAATAATGGTCTTCCAATTGCTGACCTTTTGCCGGGGCATGGCCCAGCAATGTGCGGCCTGTCATAACCAGGTCGGGACGTGCATGATAGAGTGCATCATCTACAAGAAAATATTCCTGTTCCCAACCCAGCGTCGAGAAAACATGAGTTATGCTGCGATCAAACAGTTGGCATACATCTGTTGCAACTTCATCAATAACATTAAGAGTTTTCAGAAGAGGTGTTTTAAAATCCAGTGCATCGCCGGTGTAAGAGACAAAAATTGTAGGTATACAAAGTGTATTTTCGAGAATAAAGGCAGGAGATGAAGGATCCCATGCAGAATAACCGCGTGCTTCGAAAGTATTACGCAATCCTCCACTTGGTAAACTGCTGGCATCGGGTTCCTGTTGAGCTAATTTACTTCCATCAAATTGTTCGATATTTCGGTTGTCGGAAGAAGGACTGTAAAATGCATCATGTTTTTCAGCAGTGGCTCCATTCAACGGTAAAAACCAATGTGTATAATGAGTTGCACCTTTACTAATGGCCCATGCTCTCATAGCGGATGCTACCTGATCCGCAACGCGGTTTTCAATTGTTTTTGATTTTTCAATGTTCTGGCTGATGCTTTTGTAAACATCATCAGGCAGATATTCACGCATAGCCCTGTCGTTAAATACATTTATGCCATAGTATTCGGAAACTTTTGCCTTATTGATGTTTACATCTAGGGGCAAATGGCTGAGTGCTTCTTTGATTGCAGTAAATCTTCTGTTGCTCATAATTTTTTCATATTTTTGATTAAAAACGCGACAAAGTTAAAATAAAAAGGGGTATTATCTGCAAAATGTTAATAAAAAAATGAAAAAATATAAAAAACAGGGGGGGCGTGGTAAAATAATGTATAAAAAAGTAAGGTGTGGTAATTCTTAAATGAAAAATAAATTAAGTTTCAGATAGCATATCATAGTTAGGTTTTTAAAGTGAAAACTAAAAATTACAACAGCTGCTATCTCATGAAAGTATTAATTCGTATATTCGGAATTAATTCAGGAAGCATTCACAGGTGATTTCATACATGAAAATAATTTACTGAAAATAATCGTCATCATGTTATTTACAGCAGAAGCTATAAGTGATAAAGGTTTGCGAAGAACTAATAATGAGGATCATGTTCTCATTGATGATGAGCTTTTTACGGATGATTATATTAAAAAAGAATTCAATGAAAATACTTCATTTGCAGTGTTTGCCGTTGCCGATGGAATTGGTGGACACAAGGCGGGTGAAGTAGCAAGTGAAGAAGTTCTGAAAGATCTTTCCCGATTTACTGAACAACTTCCTCCCAATCTTTCCTATGAAGATATTAAAGCTGGTTTTGTTAAATGGATTAGAAATATTCACGAACATTTACAAATAATGAGTAGTGGAAATCCATCTTTCGAAGGAATGGGTACTACTCTAACCGGTATTTTTTATTATCACGGAAAATACTTTAGTTTTCATGCAGGTGATAGTCGGTTGTATTTATACCGCTACCCTGATCTTAAGCAACTTACCATCGATCATACACTTGCATGGTTTACCAATGATCCTGCCATACCATCTAATTATATAGCCAATTCAATAGGTGGCGGAAAAACGCCTTTTATTGATGTTAAAGATATTACTTCCAGCTTAAAACCTAATGACAAGCTTTTAATTTGCAGTGATGGATTAACAGATATGCTTAACGATGAGAAGATTGAAAAACTTCTTCCCAAAAATGACATTAAAAGAATGATGGAAGAAGTTTATCTGCAAGGCGCCAGGGATAATACTTCAATTATCTTACTTACAATTGCATGATAAGAATCATGTTATGATACTAACTATCAGGAAAATCCTTTTTTCTTTTTGATGAAGTTGTATGCATCATTTACTTCCTGGAACTTTTCTTTTGCAGCTTGCTGAAATTCTTCTCCCAGGTGACTAACTCTGTCTGGATGATATTTTAGTGCCATGGTACGGTAGGCTCTTTTTACAACTTCTTCAGATGAATCAGGTGGTATCTCGAGTATTTTCCAGGCGCTTTCAGTATCTTTTACAAACATGTTTTTAATGGATATAAAATCATACTGATTTATGCCCAGCCAATCTGAAATTTTTTCAATGATTTTTATCTCTGTTGTGTGGGCATGACCATCGGCCAGAGCAATACCAAAAAGAAAATGTAATAATTGCAGTCGGCTATGGAGGTCCATATTACTTTTTATTTGCAGGCATACATCCTGTAAAGGAATTTCCTGTTTCAGAATATCCCTGAAAGCTTGCATGTAATGGCGGGTTGTAATTTCTCCAAAATTCTGGATAAAAAAACTTCTGATATAATTGAGTTCCGATTTAAGTTGTTTGCCGTCAGCTTTCATTACAGCGGCAGAAAGAATGAGCAGACTGATTCTGAAATCGCCGGGTTGTGTTCCTTGTTGCCGAGGCGGCCGGTATTCATATTCGCCTGAATTCATGCTCTCAAAGGCACTTCCCATTACGAAACCGAGTATGCCACCTATGGGTCCACCCAATGCCCAGCCCAGGCCTCCCATTACCCATTTTGCGTATTTACTCATATTAGTTTTTAACCTTGAATCTTTAATACCTGATAACTTAAACTGATATATTCTCAGATTTTAATTAATAATAGACCTTTAGAATTGCACGTTCAATAAAATTGACAATATCACCGGCTATCAAACTTTCAACCGGTTTTCTTCTTACTGCCAAATCGGCTGCAAGCCCATGGAGAAAAATCGCAGCCAAAGAACTATATTGAGGAGTATAACCCTGCGCTAAAAACCCCAGAATGATACCGGTAAGCACATCGCCCGTCCCTCCGGTAGCCATACCCGCGTTCCCTGTTGAATTAAATATCACCTGTTTGTCAGGAGTAACTAAGGCTGTATGCGCTCCTTTAAGTATAATATAACAACGAAACCTGAATGCAAACTCTCTTGCTTTCTCCAGTCTTTCCCAGCCGTTTAAAAATTTTCCTGCCAGTCTTTCGAACTCACCTACGTGCGGTGTAAGTATGCTTCCGGGGGGTAAAAATGACAGCCATGTTGGATTTTCTGCCAATATATTCAGGGCATCTGCATCAATTATTAAGGGGCTTGATACATTCTGAATCAGTAACTTCAGGGCATTTTGTGTAAGAGGATCTTTATCAAGTCCCGGTCCGATGGCGATGGCCGAAAATGCATCAGGGTTTTTCAAACCAGTGAAAAATTTCTCATGCTCATCAATACTTACCATTCCCTCCGGCAGGCTTGTTTGCTGTATTATGTAATTGGCCTTAGGCACATGGGTTGTAAGCAGTCCGGTACCAGTTTTCAGTGCGGCTTTACCAGCCAGGACTGCTGCACCGCTTTTACCATAACTACCGGCTATAAGAAGCGCATGGCCAAAAGTACCTTTGTGGTCAAATTTTTTACGGTATTTATAAAACGGCACCAGATCTTCCTTTAAAAGGAAATGATAGGGTGTATCCTGCCTGTTAATAAATTCCTGATCGAGCCCGATGTCCAGTACCTGCCACTGACCAAGGTAAACATCATTTTCGGGAAACACAAACGATAATTTGGGCAGCTGAAAAGTAAATGTATAATCAGCTCTGATTATGTTTTCAGGTAGGTTATCGGAGTTGTCTTCACCAAATAAACCACTTGGTAAATCAATAGATAAAATCCTTGCCTTGCTTTTATTTATATGTCTTACCACCTCAGCCGTAAATCCTTCGAGAGGGCGACTTAGTCCGTTTCCGAAAATAGCATCTATGACTATATCTTTTTCTGAGATATGAGGAAGATCTTCTTTTTTATGTATTTCTGAAAAATGAAATTTTCGTAGTTTTTTTAACCGCTCTTCATTGATTGAAAAATCCGGAGATGTTTTTTCTGTATGGACAATTTTACAGATATTTACATCATAACCCGATTTTATAAGCATGCGTGCCACGGCAAGTCCATCGCCTCCATTATTTCCCATCCCGCAAAAAATAAAAATCTTTTCCTGTTTTTTTAGCCTTTTTTTTATCTGGTCGAAAAATGCTTTGGATGCCCTTTCCATAAGGTCAATGGAAGCAATGGGTTCATTTTCGATTGTATACTTGTCCGTGTCACGGATTTGTTGTGTATTCAGTATCTTCATACTGCAGGTTGTTAAGCTTGTATTAATTTAGCAAAGATACGAAATTGGATTGGCCAAAATAATTTATATAATTATAGGCAAAACAGGCGTTTCATTTTATATTTTTGTTTTTTTGATAAAGAATTATGAAAGTAAAAAGGCGGAAAAAAAGAAAATCTGGCAAATTTCTGCAACCTCACTTCAAGGATTGGCTGAAGGCAGGTTTAATAGCCTTTGTGGTAATCATTTTGTTTCGTTTCTTTGTTTTTGACCTTGTTAGTTTTTCAGATAGCAGTATGGAAGGCAGCTTGCTACCGGGAGATATTGTTGTCGTGAAAAAGTATAATTACGGAACCCGTTTGCCTTTAAGGATACTGCCACAAAGTTGGACTAATCTGTTTTTTTCGACCGATACTTTACCCCCGGTAAGTCAACTTCCATATTTACGATTACCCGGTAACAGAAAAATTCAATATGACGATCTGATATTTTTTAATACACCAGCTTTTCATCAAATCCCCATTGATAAAAGAAATACCAGGGTTAAACGAATTGTAGCCCTGCCCGGTGATACCATCAGCATAAGCAACTCGATAATTCAAATTAATGGTAAACCTAAAAACAATCCCAAAAGTATTAAATTCAATTATTGGGTAGATACGCGAAGAGATGTTATCGATGATAATTTTCTTAAAACTTACAATATCAATGAAATATCAAAAGCAAAAGGGCGCAATCGGTTTTTATTTTCCCTTTCACCTGAAATGGCCGATTCAATCAGAAAAGTATCAGGAATATTAAGTGTGCAGAGAAGTAATCAGGAGCTTGTCAGCCCCCACGATAATCCTTTTGGGAGAAAAGCAGAAAACTGGACTGCCGATGAGTTTGGTCCTGTTATCGCTCCACAAAAAGGTATGACTGTTTATTTTGATTCTTTAAATCATGATTTATTTTTTCAGATGATATTGTATCATGAAAGAAAAAAGATTCATGTAATTAATGATACAGTTTTTATTAATGGAAATCCTGCAAATTATTATACCTTCAAAATGAATTATTTTTTTGTGATGGGCGATAACCGGCATAATACTTCAGATTCCCGCACCTGGGGATTAGTGCCAGAGAGTCATATTATTGGAAGAGTTTCATGGGTTTTTCTGTCATTTGATAAAAACAAAGGATTATTGGGTCAACTTCGCCGGTATCGTATTTTCAAAAAAATTGAATAGTTAATAAGAAACCATATAAATGGATAATTCAGTTCATAATAAGCTGTTGCTTTCTACTGCCTACTTTCCCACGCTTGAATACTTTAAATATATGTTAAAGTATAAAGATGTTAAGGTTGATATTCATGAAACTTATCCCAAGCAAACATGGCGAAATCGTTGCAGAATTTTAAGTGCGAATGGTCCGATAGATTTAATCATTCCGGTTAAAAAGCCCAATGGTAAGCGAACTAAAACATCTGAAGTTATTATTAGCCCGCATTATTTGTGGCAGAGAAATCATTGGAGAGCTATTGAATCAGCATATCGCAATGCTCCCTATTATATTTATTATAAAGATATGGTTGAAAGTCTTGTCATGAATAGCATGGAATATAATCTTTACGAATTTAATCAGAATGTACTGGTAAATCTGATGACAGA
>SKSE01000063.1 GCA_007118135.1 Bacteroidales bacterium
GCAAACATTCAAAACATTTTAAACTTCAAAAAAGACTACCCCGATAACAGGATCTTTAAACTTGAGCAAAATTACCGGTCAACACAGAATATTGTAAATGCTGCCAACAGTGTAATTGCCAACAACAAAGACCAAATAAAGAAAGTCGTATGGACACAGAATGATGCAGGAGAAAAAATCCGCATTATGAAAGCAACCAGCGAAAGTGAAGAAGGTGTACTTGTGGCCAATTACATTTTTGAAACTAAAATGAACAGGCAACTGGCCAATAAGGATTTTGCAATTCTTTACCGCACCAACGCGCAATCGAGGGCTTTGGAGGAAGCATTACGAAAAATCAATATTCCTTACCGGATTTACGGTGGAACATCCTTTTACCAGAGGAAAGAAATCAAAGATATGCTGGCCTATTTCAGACTGGTGATCAATCCCAGTGATGAAGATGCTTTCATGCGTATTGTTAACTTTCCTGCCAGGGGTATTGGAAAAACCAGTCTTGAAAAACTTGTGGTTACGGCCAATGACAATCAGAAACCATTGATGGAAATTGCCGCCAATCCTGATCAATTTCAGTTAGGCGTTAATACTGGTGTTAAAAAACGGTTACAGGAGTTCGTTACCATGATAAGAAGTTTTTCAGCTCAGCTAAACCAGTATAATGCCTTTGAAATGGGGAAAAAAATTGCTTCATCGGCAGGGGTTTTTAAGCATTACCATGAAGATGAGAGCCCGGAAGGCATGAACCGCAAGGAAAACATTGAAGAATTGCTTAATGCGCTCAAAGATTTTTCTGAAATGCCGGCCGACGTGGAAGGCGAAGACCAGATAAAAACCCTGGATGTATTTATGCAGGATATTGCACTCATGACGGATGCTGATACCCAGAAGGAAGATCCCAATGATACCGACAAGGTAACCCTCATGACAATACATGCTGCCAAAGGGCTGGAGTTTCCATTTATTTTCCTTGTGGGTGTAGAAGAAAATCTGTTTCCATCGCAGTTATCCTTAAATTCAAGATCGGAACTGGAGGAAGAAAGAAGATTGTTTTATGTGGCAGTTACCAGGGCCATGCAACAACTAACAATATCATACGCCGAAACCCGTTTTCGTTTCGGACAGTTTACCATTTGCGAGCCCAGCAGATTTATTGATGAGTTAAATCCTGAGTGTATTATTAATTATGCTTCACCAGCAGGATTTAAAAAGCATTCCTGGACAGGAGAAAGTTTTGCCCAAAGCAGGCAGAAATTCACGGGGCAAAATGACAGATCAGATGTTTCTGAACCTGCATCCGTGAAGTCGTCAGATCCGGGTGACAGTTTATTCCAGAGCATACCGGCCAGTGAACTAAAACCTGGTTTAAATGTTCAACATCAACGCTTTGGTATGGGGAAAATTGAAGCTGTTGAAGGCCAGGGCGAAAATGCAAAAGCCACCGTAATATTTAATAATTTTGGGAAAAAACAGCTGTTACTTAAGTTTGCCAAGCTTAAAATTTTAATCTGATAGATGGGGTTTATTATTTTATTGATATATTTGTGCCTGAAAAAAGACATTATATGCTGATATAATGAACCTTGTTATCACCCGTTTGTACTTTTAGCTATAAAAATTCGGCAAGATATATTTACTACTGATCTTTTATCCCTGATTTTAATAAATTACAGTCTTGTATTTGTCCTGTTGATTTTTCATAAACTAAACATTTAATATTAATGATATGCCTGATGCCGGCATTTAAAAAGGGGACTTGCCGGACAGTAATATTCTTCGGTTTCATTATAGTTTCCAAGGTATTGAAGAGAAAAACATTTGTTATATAATCCACTTGTAGATTTATTTTATGGAGTACAATTCGCAACGTTCAAAAATGAATATTTCGGAATACGGACGCAATATTCAAAAGATGATTGAACACATTATGTCTGTTGAAGACCGCGAGAAGCGAAACCAGCTTGCTAAAGCTACCATTCAGGTTATGGGCCAGTTGAACCCGCACCTGAGAGATGTAAATGATTTTAAGCACAAACTTTGGGATCATTTGTTTATCATGTCAAATTTCAAGCTTGATGTTGATTCACCCTATCCTATTCCTTCTGCTGAAACATTGAAAAAAAAGCCTGAAAGACTTTCTTACGCTACAAATAACATAACGTTTCGTCATTATGGCAGACATATTGAGAGAATGATTGAAAAAGCCAAAGACTTTCCCGAGGGTGAAGAAAAAGAGGCTTTAGTAAAGCTTATAGCCAATCATTTAAAGAAATCTTATCTGACATGGAATCGTGATGCAGTAACTGATGAAGAAATTGCCTCCCATCTGGATAAACTATCAACCGGGAAACTAAATCTTGACAACATCAAACTTAGTAACACACAGGATATACTATCTGCAGGAGCAGGGATTGGAAACACCCCAAAGAAAAAAGGATTTCAGTCCAAGAAGAATTTACAGGGTAAGTCTTCGCATCAAAAAAAACATAAAAAGTAAATATGTGTTTTTAAAACACGATTATAACTTTTCTTTACCAAAACCCTATTGTCTTTTATAGAAGACAAGTGGGTTTTGTAATTTTCTGAAACCCTAAAAATACATCAAATGAGTTCTTTTGTAATTAACGGAGGTAAAAAATTAAGTGGAGAGATAATTCCACAAGGGGCAAAAAATGAAGCATTACAAATCATTTGTGCTTCCCTTCTTACAGAAAAGGAAGTTACGGTAAAAAATCTCCCCGACATTATTGACGTAAACAATCTCATTAATTTACTTTCAGATATGGGAGTAAAAGTGAGTAAACCTGAAAAGGGAACTGTGATTTTCAAAGCTGATTCAGTTGATATAAAATATCTTGAAACAGAAGATTTTAAAAAGAAGGCATCGAAGCTAAGGGGTTCGGTAATGATTGTCGGGCCTTTACTTGCGCGCTTTAAACAAGCCTCTATACCCAAACCTGGTGGAGATAAAATTGGCAGAAGAAGACTTGATACACATTTTATCGGACTTGAAAAGCTTGGAGCAGATTTTATTTATGACCCTAAAAATGGTTTTTATAATATTAATGCCCAACAACTTAAAGGAGAATATATGCTTCTGGATGAGGCATCCGTTACCGGAACTGCCAATATCGTAATGGCGGCAGTGCTGGCAAAAGGAACAACAACAATATACAATGCAGCCTGCGAACCCTATCTTCAGCAGTTATGTAAAATGCTCAACCGGATGGGAGCAAAAATTACCGGCGTTGGTTCAAACCTACTTACGATTGAAGGAGTTGACAAACTTTATGGTTGTGAACACACCCTGTTGTCTGATATGATTGAGATTGGAAGTTTTATGGCTCTTGCAGCTACTACTCAAAGTGAAATTACAATAAAAAATGTACAATTTAAGGAGCTGGGTATTATTCCTGATGTTTTCAGAAAAATAGGAATTCAATTTAGTCTTAACGGAGATGATTTATATATACCATCTCAACAGGAATATATGGTTGATACATTTATTGATGGCAGTATACTTACCATTAGCGATGCCCCCTGGCCCGGATTTACCCCCGACTTACTGAGCGTTGTTCTGGTAGCTGCCATTCAGGCAAAAGGCAGTGTACTAATCCATCAGAAGATGTTCGAAAGCCGCTTGTTCTTTGTAGATAAGCTCATTGATATGGGAGCACAGATTATCCTCTGCGATCCTCACAGAGCTACAGTAATTGGCCTTAACAGACAGTATCAGCTTAAAGCACTTGAGATGACCTCTCCCGATATAAGAGCTGGTGTAGCTCTGCTCATTGCTGCATTAAGTGCTGATGGTAAAAGTATTATTCATAATATTGAGCAGATTGACCGCGGATACCAGAATATTGATACCAGGCTTCAGAAACTCGGTGCACAAATAGAAAGAGTTTCCTGAAATCAACTGACAATTTGACCCTTATTAATAGCTGGCAAAAACTTTGTTTATAAGCAAGGGCTTGATGGTATTACTAATTTTTAACAATTGCAAATAGCTATGATTAAGCATGATAAAGAAAAACAGGAATTAAAGCAGGAAAAAGAAACTCAAAAAGCTGACGAAAAGTCACAAACTAATAATATGACTGACAAAGCATCTGTTGATGAGGAAAGCAAAGTAGCCGATGAAAAAGAAAAAGCGGAAATCGATGCTGAAAGCGATGAAAAGTCCGAAGAACAGCCAGTAGATGAGAAAAAGTTACTCATAATCACACTGCAAAAGAAAAATGATGAGCTTAATGATAAATACCTCAGGTTGTTTTCTGAGTTTGACAACTTCAGAAAAAGAACCATCAGAGAAAAACAGGATTTAACTAAAACAGCATCAGCAGGAATAATTGAAGCCATATTACCCGTTTTAGATGATCTTAACAGAGCTCATAATTCTGCTATTGAGAATCCTGATCTTGATACCCTTACAGAAGGTTTGAATCTTATACGCACTAAACTCAACTCTACACTTAAACACAAGGGACTGGAAGAGATACCGAGCATAGGTGAAGACTTCAACACTGATTTTCATGAGGCAATAACACATATTCCTGCGGAAGATAAGAAAGATAAGGGAAAGGTGGTTGATGAAGTTCAGAAAGGTTATATACTGAATGGAAAAGTACTAAGATTTGCCAAGGTAGTTGTGGCAAATTAATAATATTTTAAAATAATGGCTAAAAGGGACTATTACGACATATTAGAAATCTCAAAAAATGCTACTGCAGAGGAAATTAAAAAAGCCTACCGACAGAAAGCCTTAAAATTTCACCCCGATAAAAATCCGGGTGATAAAACTGCTGAGGAAAAATTCAAAGAGGCTGCAGAAGCTTATGAGGTTCTCAGCAATCCAGATAAGAAAGCAAGGTATGACCGCTATGGCCATGCAGGCCTTGGCAATGGTGGTCAGGGATATGGTGGTTTTGGCGGTGGTATGTCAATGGAAGATATTTTCAGCCAGTTTGGAGATATTTTTGGTAGTGCATTCGGCGGCGGCTTCGGTGGTGGTTTTGGTGGAAGTACCCGAACACGGAGAGTTAATAAAGGCTCTAACCTTCGCATAAAAGTTAAGCTTACACTGGAAGAAGTTTTAAAAGGTGTTGAAAAAAAGATAAAAGTTTCCAAATATGTTTCATGTCAAACCTGTAAAGGAAGCGGTGCCAAAGGCGGGAGCTCATTTAATACCTGTTCTACATGTAACGGGTCGGGTAGAATAACACGAGTAACAAATACCTTCCTGGGTCAAATGCAAACCACTTCAACCTGCCCATCATGTGGCGGCGAAGGACAAACCATTACAGAAAAATGTAATACCTGCTACGGAAACGGAATTGTAAAAGGAGAAGAAGTAATAGCTATTAACATCCCTGCAGGTGTTGGTGAAGGCATGCAAATGTCCATGAGCGGAAAAGGTAATGCAGCCGCCCGAGGTGGAATCCCAGGTGATCTTATCATTTTAATTGAGGAAATAAAACATGAAAGTCTTATCCGCGACGGGAATAACTTGTTATACGATCATTATATAAGTTTCCCGGAAGCTGCATTGGGTACCACCATAGAAGTACCTACTCTTGAAGGCAAAGCCCGCATAAAGATTGACCCCGGTACTCAATCAAGTAAAGTATTAAGGCTCAAAGGCAAAGGTCTGCCATCGGTAAATGCATACGGAAGAGGTGATCTTCTGGTAAATATCAATGTCTGGACACCTCAGAATGTAAGCAAGGATGAGAAACAAATTCTTGAGAAACTAGCCGGTTCCGAAAGTTTCAAGCCCAAACCACAAAAAAGCGACAAAAGTTTCTTTGAAAGGATGAAGGATTATTTTAATTAGTAATTTAGGGTAGAAATCGATTTTGAAATAAAGAATAATCTCATCCGTTATTCACCTTAGTCAGACTTATGAAATATATTTTTCAGGCAGAAAATATTTACAAACAGTACGAGAAACATCAGGCACTTACCGATGTAAGTGTTATGGTGCCCAGACATGGGATTTTCGGTTTACTTGGCCCCAATGGTGCCGGCAAAACAACACTTATCCGTATCATAAACCAAATCATTTCTCCCGACCAGGGAAAGTTGCTTTTCAATGGTGAAAAACTCAATGCAAAACACATTGCACAAATAGGATATCTGCCTGAGGAACGTGGACTATATAAAAAGATGAAAGTAGGCGAACAAGCCCTTTATCTTGCACAACTTAAAAATGTTGATACCAAAGCGGCTCGTAAAAGCCTGAAGGAATGGTTCGAAAAATTTGATCTTTTGCCCTGGTGGGACCGCAAAGTTGAAGAACTATCAAAGGGGATGCAACAAAAAGTGCAGTTTATCATTACTATATTGCACAAACCTGAATTATTGATATTTGATGAACCCTTCAGCGGTTTCGACCCCATAAATGTAAACTTACTTAAATCAGAAATTCTAAAGCTCAGAGACCAGGGAACCAGTATTATCTTTTCAACGCACAACATGAGTTCGGTAGAAGAATTGTGCGACCATATAGCCTTAATTAACAAATCAGAGAAGATACTGGATGGCAATCTTGAAGAAATTAAAAAAGCTCATTCCAACAGGATTTTTACTCTTGAAATTGGAGATCTGCAAAAATCTATGGAAGAAATCCTTTCGCCTGTGGCCCATATTCTCAGTTACGAAAACAGCAAGGATGGTATCGTAAAGACAAAGGTAAGAATTGATGAAGGTTACAATGCAAATGATTTGATTAAACATATTTTGCCATCCGCTCAGTTTCATGGTTTCCAGGAAGAGCTACCCAGTATGAATGATATTTTCATCAAAACTGTTACAGGTAAATACCCGCAGGAATTAGAGAAAGAAGACCTGAAACTTCATATGGATATAGATACCCAGTAGCAAACCTAAGCAAAAAAACTTACTTCCTCAATAATGAACAAAACCTTCACCATAATAAAACGTGAATACCTGAGCCGGGTAAGAAAAAAGTCCTTTATTGTTATGACAATCTTAGGGCCTTTACTGATGGCAGCACTTCTGATCGTCCCGGTTTTTATTGCCCGCATGTCTGACAGTGTTTACGAAGTTGCCATTGTTGACGATACCCGCCTTTTCCACACTGAATTTGTTGATGCCAATAATGTAAAGTTCACTGATATCAATATAGATGTGGATTCGGCTATTGAGCTTATGAAAGCCAATAAGTTTGATGCCGTTTTACACATACCTACCACTGCTTTTCAGGCTCCATCAACTTTGCGGCTTTTCAGTGAGAAGGCCATAAATATGAATGCAAAGCTTTATATAGAAAATATCCTGCGTAATGAATTCGAGTTGATGAAACTGGCACATGCAGGAATCGACCCCGAAGTTTTGAAAGCAACGGAAACCAAAATCAGCATTACAGCGATAAGATTACTCAGAGACGGGCATGAGCAAACCGATTATCCCGAGGTAAGTATGGGCTTGGGGATATTTGGAGGTATCCTGATTTACTTCTTTGTATTTTTATTTGGGGCCCAGGTAATGCGAGGGGTTATGGAGGAAAAATCGAACCGTATTGTTGAGATCATCGTTTCGTCGGTAAAACCCTTCCAACTCATGATGGGCAAAATTGTTGGAATTGCCATGGTGGGCCTTACCCAATTCCTGATCTGGATTTTTCTAACCTTTGCAATTGTTGGAACAGTTTCGGCTGCAATGCCCGACGTTTTCAGATTCACTCCCCAGCAAAATATTTACATCAGTTCAGCGCAATCACTTAACCCGGCCGAATTGCAGCAGCAAATGCAACAGGTTGAGCAGCAAAATACTCCTGCCGGGCAAATAATGGAAGCCCTGGGAGCCATTAACTATAAAGTAATGATCCTGAGTTTTATCTTTTTTTTCCTGGGAGGATACCTGCTTTATGCGGCACTTTTTGCAGCCATTGGTTCGGCTGTTGATAATGAGGCCGACACCCAGCAGTTTATGTTACCCATAACCATACCCATGATTTTTTCTATTGTTATGGCACAAATGGTTATGAATAACCCGGCAGGTCCGGTGGCATTCTGGCTCTCCATTATACCGTTCACCTCTCCCATTATTATGATGGTAAGAATTCCTTTCGGGGTTCCATGGTTTGATTTATGGCTTTCTGTAATTTTATTGATCCTCGGATTTCTGGCTACAACCTGGCTTGCTGCAAAAATCTACAGAACCGGAATTCTTATGTACGGAAAGAAAGTTTCATATAAAGATTTATGGAAGTGGGTCAGACGTGCAGGCTAATTTCCATTAGTCAACACAAAAAGTTATATAATAACATTTCAGGTTTTTTATCTTTGTACAATAGAATATTATCCACCAATAGATAACCAATGATTGCCGCCATCATAGACTGTGGTACCAACACCTTTAATCTTCTTGTTGCAGATGTGCATGTGAATGGAGATTATAAAATTATGCTTAATACAAAAAAAAGTGTTAAGCTTGGTGAAGGCGGTATGCCTGACAACAAAATTGCCAAAAAACCCTTTGAGCGAGGCATTAAAACTTTCATCGAACTATTAAAAATTGCCAGGACTTATAAGGTAGAGAGTATACACGCATTTGCAACTTCCGCTGTAAGAAGTTCTTTAAACGGACCGGATTTTGTAAAAAAAATTCTGGAAAAGACCGGTATTATTATTCAGGTTTTAAATGGAGATACCGAGGCTCAGTACATTTATAAAGGAGTAAGACTTGCCCTTGATAACCTTCAGCAACCCATTCTTATTATGGATATTGGTGGGGGAAGCACCGAATTTATTATTGCTTCAGAAAACCAGGTGCTGTGGAAAAGAAGCTTTGACCTCGGGGCAGCCCGTCTGATTCAGCAATTTCAGCCATCGGATCCTCTTACACCTGAGCAGGAAAAAAATCTCAAGGAACACTTCAGGGATGTGCTTATGCCTTTAAACACACAGCTTAAAAAATATCAGGTCGATACATTAATTGGGTGCTCAGGTTCATTTGAATCACTCGCCGATATGATAAAAGCTGAAAAGGAAGACAACTTGCCGCTGGAAAATACGTATAATTTTGACAACAAAGACTTTAAGAAACTATATCAAAAACTGATTTCCAGTACCGAGGCCCAAAGAAGAGCCATGCCCGGACTTGTGGAATACCGGGTAGATACCATTGTTTTTGCCAGTATCTTTATCCGCTATGTAATGAAACGTCACAAAATCAAAAACATGACCTATTCTGGCTTCGCACTTAAAGAAGGTGTACTTGCTGATTTAATTTCTGGTAAGATTGCCCTGTAAAAAATAAATATTAATCCCCCCACTCTTATACTATGCCTAAAATCCTGGTTATTGACGACGAAAGAAGTATACGAAACACCCTCAAAGACATTCTTGAATACGAAAAATTTGAAGTTGACCTTGCCGAAGATGGCATTGAAGGCCTTGAAATGGCCCAAAACAACAAGTTCGATGTAATACTATGTGACATAAAGATGCCCCGGATGGATGGCATGGAGGTTCTGGAAAAACTTATGGAAGACAATCCGGACAACACCGTTGTAATGATCACAGGCCATGGCACTGTTGAAACCGCTGTTGAAGCTATTAAGAAGGGAGCCTATGACTTTATTTCCAAACCACCCGACATCAATCGAATGCTCATTACATTGCGAAATGCAATGGACAAAAGCCAACTGGTTAAAGAAACCAAAGTACTGAAACGCAAAGTGAGCAAAACCTATGATATGATTGGCGATTCGCATGCCATTAATCAGATCAAGGAGATGATAAGAAGGGTTGCTCCAACTGACGCCAGGGTTTTCATTACCGGACCCAACGGCACCGGAAAAGAACTGGTTGCAAGGTGGCTACACGAATTAAGCAACAGATCAAAAGGTCCGTTTGTAGAAGTAAACTGTGCTGCTATTCCATCTGAACTTATTGAAAGTGAACTTTTCGGGCATGAAAAAGGATCATTTACATCTGCCATTAAACAGAAGAAGGGAAATTTTGAACTGGCAACCGGAGGTACGTTATTTCTGGATGAAATTGGTGATATGAGCCTGGCAGCCCAGGCCAAAGTTTTACGAGCATTGCAGGAGAATAAAATTACCCGGGTTGGTGGTGAGAAAGAAATATCGGTTGATGTTAGAGTAGTGGCTGCTACCAATAAAGATATTCAGAAGGAAATTCAGATGGGAAATTTCCGTGAAGACCTTTATCATCGGTTGAGTGTAATCCTCATTCCGGTTCCATCGCTTAATGAAAGGATTGATGACATTCCCTTGCTGGCCAATCACTTCCTTGAACAGATCGTTCAGGAAAACAGCATGGCACCACGCGAGTTTACTGAAGATGCACAAAAAGCCCTTCAAAAAATTACCTGGACCGGAAATATCAGGGAGTTAAGAAATGTTGTGGAACGACTGGCCATACTCTGCGATAAAACCATTACAGGCGAAGATGTTGAAACTTTTGCCCAACCACTAAGTGGTGTAAAAACCGGTGCAAAATAATTTTAATCTTAATACTCTACTTTAATGGATTAAGTGCTTTAGTCTCATGGAAAAAGATAAAAGCATCGTAACGTAAAGGGAGTATAGTGTTTACATATTGCCGTGGTTCATTAACTGGATTATATACCACCCCCACTGCTCTGTGTCCGCGTGCTTGCATAAATTCATCATGAGTACGGTCATCATCATCAAATATCAGATAAAAAGATGGCAGGCCTGTTTTATTCAATATATATTCAACACTGTTTCTTTGTGCCGAAGCAATTCTTTTTACCTGCTGGCGGCCACCCCACTGGGCACCTGCCTTTACCCTGCCTTTGTAAGTAGTAAAACCCACACTAAAAATATTTTCGGGGCCATGATACACTCTGCTTAACTCGCCAATATTCTGATTTCCTGCATTATACATATCAGTAAACCTGGCGTCACCAATGTGAGTATTGTGTGCCCAAACTATACCACTTGATCCTTCACCATAAAGATCAAGTAACCGGTTAACTGTTTCATGCATGTGATGTACCCTTGAATTCCATGAAGAAGCATCGCGCCTTGTGGCCGACTTTCTGTAAAACTTTTCAGCATTTTGTTTTACATAAGCATTCTGTAACAGATAAAAATACTCATAATCAGTTAATTCGCTAAATCTGTCTCTGGAGTTAATGATTAGCTCAACAACTGCTAGTGTTTGATCTGAACAATCGGGCCGCCCTTGCTGCACTCCCATGGCATAAGACCAGCTATCGCGATCATAAGGTTGAAAACAATTATAGTAGTTTCTTACCTGCCTGAAAAGCTCCCTGTCATGCTCACGTAAAAAGCCAAGCACAGCATCTTTAGATCTCCATTCATCATAAACATCCATTCCATAGAAGCCAACTTTCCGGTCAGCGGGTAATTGATCATTATATTCTCTCAGCCATTCGGCAAGTGCCAATATTTCTTCATTACCCCACATCCATAGCGGCCAGCGATCAAGGTTTTCAAGTACATTGCGCGCGGAATTCGCTGCGCCCGGTAAATTCTTTACATATCGATTCAACTCGTAAAGACTGGCAAAATCGCCTTCAACTGCAATAAAGTTAAAATCCTTTTCAGAAATCAGTCGCCGGCTAATAACATCCCTCCAATAGTAATATTCGTGAGTACCATGACTCGCTTCACCTAACAGTACCAGCCTGCTGTTACCTGCAGCATTAATAAGTACATCAAGATCGGTTGATTCGGAGAGTGGTACTGCCTGGTCTTTGATATATTGGTCAAGATCTTTACCTCCCTGAGAGATAAATGTACATGATGTAAACAGCAATAAAAAAAGTAATTTTAAACCGGGGATAAATCTATATTTTTCCATATGCAGATTTTGTTACTTGTCAACCTGCAATATAGCAAATATATGCCAATCAGTACTGTTTTTTCAAAAAAATTAAGAAGTTGGAATCAGAAACTATAGCTGATTTTCAAGCTATTGAAGAAATAATTGTCGTAGTTATCACGTGTCATCCTCACTCCATCGAGATAATGGAAAATTGTATTGCGCCATCCGAATTCATAGCCTAATCGTAAACCATTGGGGAGTTTGTAAGAAAATCCCAAACCCACTGGAATAACCGGCTGAACCTGGCTATAATCGACATTCGACTCAACAATACGATCCCTGATATCAAAAATGCGTGCATCGCTGAAAAATAAACCTATGCCGACAAAACCATATAAATCAAAAGGGCTTCTTGATAAAACCGGCAACATAAGTTCAGTCTTGGCATAGAATTCAAAAATATCATTGGTAAAGCGGAAAGGCACATTTTCAGGTAAATTCTCACCGAATGGAACCTGACCTGATAAGTTGGCATAGTCCATACCCAGACTCAACGCAAACCATTCATTCATTATATACCTTGTGAAAAAACCGAACTTAAAATTATAATTATTAGTGTGATAGTCTGTGAAATCACTAAATCCTAAACCCTTGTTTTCAGCAATATCTGTAATGGTGTGTGCTGTTCCAACTGACAGTCCAATCTCCCACACCCCTATGGCGTAATATTGATCTCGTAATGATGTATGCAAGGGTGGTTTGGGCTCATTGCGAATAGCTTGATTACTTGAAGAAGCTGATGCACCCGATGATCTTTGACTATGTGATTGCGGATCCTGACTTTGACTTGGTGGTGGTGTATAGCGTTGTGGCCTGTTAGAATGCCTTTGAGAACGACTTACTCTTTCAGCCTTTGTTCTTCTTGAGCCAAAAATACGTCTGAAAATATTATCCTGTAATTGAAGCTGAGTTGATTCTGACATTTGTTCAATTAAATGAAATGCTTCAATAGATAATTCATCATTAAAATCATTATTTTCAGATGATGCAGCGAAATTATTTTCGGTGGTAAAAAAAATCAATGTAAAAAGCAAGACAAATTTTAAATACATTTTCATATTAGGAGCATATTTTGAGATTGAAATATATTCTTAAAACTCTAATTTACGAATAATATCTTGTTTCAATATTAAATTTTTAAAAATCAATAAAACACTACATGTTTGTTTTCAAAATATGGTTGAATAAAATCACAAAACGTAAGTCTACCAGCGTCTTACCATATCTGGTATAAAGTAGCTTAATTTTATTGTTGAAAAATAATAACTGTCATTCCCTTTGCTCCAGGGCCGTGTAAATCCATCCAGATAATCAAAGAAGGTTTTTCTCCAACCAATCTCATAACCAATACGAAAATCATTGCTTATAATATAATATGCCCCAATTCCCATGGGGATTGCAGGTTGAAAGTTACTGAAATCATCAAACTGAAAATTATCAGGATTCGGTACTGTTAGTTCAGGATTATGGTAAAAACCTGCCAACCCAAGATAAGCATATACATCCAGTGGAAAACGCATGTGAGGTTTTGGAGCATATACTTCTCCCATAACAGCAAATTCCAGAATATTATTTCGGAAATAAAAATTCCTTGTTCTTCCGGATGCCAATGAGTCAGCGCCATGTATTTTACCATAATTAAATGCAGCCCGAACTGCAAAGAATTCATGAAACTTGTATCTGCCGAAAACGCCTGCATTAATACTTGTTGTACTCCACTGTGTATTTAAAAAAGATGGCCGCTGATCAAGAGACGTTCCACTCACATCAGTGAGAGAGTGTGAAGTTCCAATGTTTATGCCAATATCCCAACCATATCGTAACATCCATAAATCTCTACGTGAAAGCTGCAGGGGACGGCGGGTACCACCCGGCTGTCTTGACCTGCTGGGGGGCCTGTAAGAAAATAAATCATTCATCCCATTGTTCAGGTCAGAATTCAGGGTAAAATCAAAATCTGAATTGATTTCACCGGCTTCTGTTTCGATGGGGGTAATAAAAATAAAAACGAAGATTATAAAAATACCAGGAAGTAATCTCATTGTTTTATGATTTAAATTCAAAGGTTTTACAACAAAACATATTGACTCCGGCAACAAATATAACACTTTTTTACATGAACATCCGAGTGATTTTACTGAATTTATTATTGTTTTTGTCTGTCTCAGAGTCTTTTGAACAATTAAAAAAGTTTGGTTTTGATAACAACGATACTTATTTTTTTAGTACTATAAAGAAATAGCCGAGTTTTACCTGCATAAAATGTAATTTTGCTTATAAACACCCGAAATCACAAAAAACTTATTTATATTCAATTAATAAACTGTTAAGAACAAAATTGTAGTTTCATATTGTGGAACAACAATTGCAATAAATAGATTTACAATCTAATAATCAACAAGATATGAAAAACAGTATTTTAGTAATAGCGGGCTTTCTTATTTTAACCCAGTTTACTCTGGTTTCCTGCGGAAGCAGAAAAAAGACCACCGGACAAGAAAATGATTTCCTTAAAAACACTCCCATAGAAATGCGAAACAACAAATTTGCCTTCGATATATTCAATGCCATTAATCCATCACATGATGAAAACCTGGTGATTTCGCCGTTCAGTATTTCAACTGCTTTGGCTATGACTTTTGCTGGAGCCGATGGAAACACTGCCATGCAAATGGCACGAACACTTTATTTTGATATGGATCAGGAAGCCTTTCATAAAAACTTCTCTGAATGGGTAAATACCATCCTGGAGAAAGGTGAATCAAAAAAGCAGCTACAAATTGCCAACTCATTGTGGCCACAGGAGGATTATCCCTTCCTTGACGAATTTATGAACCTGATCAGGCAATACTACGGATCGGCATTTTATAAGGTCAATTACAAAGGCGATCGCGAACAAATCAGGCAACAAATTAATGCATGGGTTGAAAAGCATACCAATGATCTAATCAAAGATCTTATTCAGCCCGGTGTATTGACTGATGACACAAGGCTTGTGTTGGTAAATGCCATTTACTTCCTTTCCGACTGGAAAATTGCCTTTGATGAGAATGCGACACATCCAGGTGTGTTTTACATCACCAGAGAAAAAACCGCAAATGTGCCTTTTATGTACATGAAAGATGATCTGAGATATACCAAAACCGATGATTATCAGGCTATTGAGCTTAAATACGAAGGTGGTGATTTTTCCATGCTTGTTGTTTTACCGGCAGAAAATAAGGATCTGATTAGTTTCATGAAAGACTTCGATGCATTAACATTTGCTCAAACCATCGAAAAACTGGAAAAACAGGAAGTTCAGGTTTACCTTCCTTCATTCAAGGTTCGATCGAAGTTTGATCTTGAGAAATTGCTTGCAGCAATGGGAATGCCCGATGCATTCAGTAACAGGGCTGATTTCAGTAGAATGACACCCCTAAACGATCTGAAAATCGATAAGGTAATTCATGAAGCTTTTATTGATGTTAATGAAGAAGGCACTGAAGCTGCTGCATCAACTGCGGTGGTTATAATCAGGAAATCAGCTATTATTGATCCTCCGAATAATATTTTCAGAGCTGACAGACCCTTCTTTTATGTCATTAAAGAAAACAGCAGTAACTCTATCTTATTTATGGGTAAAGTTGTAAACCCAGCAGAAATAGCAAATTAAGAATTATCCTTACCAAGGGTATAAAATGATTTACAACTGAAACATTCACTTTCCGGGTCATTGGAACCAATGATTAGTAACCGATCTGATGAAAAATCTGAGATAAGATTCTGGTACCATTGAATGGAATTTTCATCAAGATTGGTGCATGGCTCATCAAGAATAATCAACGGTACATCGCTCATTACTGCCACCATGAGCTTTACTCTTTGTTTCATGCCTGACGAATAATACTTTAAAGGTTTATCAAGACTTTTTCTTAAGCCTGACAAATTGATCAAAGATGGAATTGATTGATCTTCTATCCAGGGTTTAAATTTTTGATGAAAGGATAGAATTTCTTCAAGAGTAAATTCTTCTATAAGCTCAAGATGTGGTGAGGCCCAGCCTATATAGTGTGAAATTTTTTCTGAAACATCAATTCCCTTGTAATTCCATCTAACCTTACCCTCTGTTGGAGAAAGAATTCCGGAAATTACTTTAAGTAAAGTGGTTTTGCCACTTCCGTTATTGCCAAGAATGCCGTAATGATTGGGGGCGCTGAAATCCAGATTCAGATTCTTGAAAATCCAGTTGTGAATATACTTTTTACCGGTATTTTCCAGAGAGATCTCCATTTTTCAAAAATCTGGCAGCAAGCAAAGGTTTATTTCTCATTAAAGCTATAACCTTTCATGATTCCGCGGCTTGAACTGGTTATGAATGAAATTATTTCGTCGCGTTCGGGAGTAGCCGGCATTTCAGTTTCGATCAATGCAATAGCTTTGGAAACATTTAGTTTGCGTAGGTAAATAATTCTGTATATCTCCTGAATTTCATTGATTTTTTCTGAAGAAAAACCTCTGCGACGCAGTCCGATGGAGTTTATACCCACAAAAGACAGCGGATCGCGGGCAGCTTTGGTATAAGGTGGTACATCTTTTCTTACCAATGAGCCTCCGGATATCATTACGTGCTGACCAATATTTACGAATTGATGCACTGCAGAAAGTCCCCCGATTATGGCAAAGTCGTGAATATTTATATGGCCTGCCAGGTTAGCTGCATTGGCAAGGATACAATTATTTCCAATTACGCAGTCGTGAGCAACGTGAACATATGCCATGAGCAGGCAATTATCTCCTACTACTGTTTTGAAGTTGGCTTTAGTACCGCGGTTTATGGTAACAAACTCCCTTATGGTTGTGTTATTGCCAATTTCGACCGTTGTTTCTTCACCATCAAATTTCAGGTCTTGCGGAATAGCAGAAATAACAGCCCCCGGGAAGATACGGCAGTTTTTCCCAATGCGCGCACCTTCCATAATTGTAACATTAGAGCCAATCCAGGTTCCTTCTCCTATCTCCACGTTTTTGTGTATCGTAACAAAGGGTTCAATAACCACATTGTCGGCGATTTTTGCCTGGGGATGTACGTATGCTAAAGGTTGATTCATTATGATTTAGTTTGTTTTTACTATTTGAGCCATCAATTCGGCTTCCATAACAACTTTGCTCCCCACGTAACCGACACATTTCATATGACAGATACCCCTTCTCACAGGAGAGATCAGGCTGCATTTCAGGATGAGGGTATCACCGGGAACAACCTTTTGTTTGAATTTTACATTATCAATTTTCAGGAAATATGTACTATAGTTTTGAGGATCTTCAACGGTTGAGAGGATAAGTATACCACCGGTTTGAGCCATGGCTTCTATTTGTAAAACTCCAGGCATAACAGGTTCATTGGGAAAATGCCCCATAAAAAATGACTCATTCATGGTAAGGTTCTTAGTACCCACCACGTGCATTTCGCTCATTTCAATGATTTTATCTACCAGAAGGAATGGATAACGGTGAGGAAGCATTCCCTTAATATCATTGATGTCATAAATGGGCTTTTTATCAGGATCGTATACAGGGATTTTCTGTTCTGCGATACGTTGCTTGATATGTTTCTTGATTTCTTTTGCAAACTTAACATTGGATGCATGTCCGGGCTTACGGGCAATAATCTGGCCTTTAATTCTTTTGCCGGCCAGGGTTAAATCACCAACAATATCAAGAAGTTTATGCCTGGCAGCTTCATTTTCAAAATAAGGCTCAAGATTATTCAAAATACCTTCTGATCTCACAGCAACGGATGGTTTATTAAAAAGCTCTGCAAGTCTGTCAAGTTCATCCTGTGCAACAGGCCTGTCAACATAAACGATGGCATTGCTGAGATCGCCACCTTTTATTAAATTTTGCTTAAGTAAGAATTCCAACTCGTGTAAAAAAACAAAAGTGCGACATGGCGCAATCTGAGTGTTAAAATCGGATAATTTATCGAGTACCGAATACTGCGAACCCAGCACTTTCGATTTAAAATCGATCATACATGAAATGCGGTAATTATCTGCTGCAACTGCAATAAACTCACAATCTTTTTCTTCGTCATAAAACCTGATGGTTTCCTTTATTTCAAAATATTCACGGGGAGCTTCCTGATGAAGGGTACCTGTTTTTTCCAGGGCTTCAGTGTAAAAGCGGCTGCTGCCATCCATAATGGGCATTTCCTGGCAATCAACCTCAATAATTATATTATCGATATCCATTCCGGTAATCGCTGCAAGCACATGTTCAACCGTCAAAAGCTTTACTTCGTCCTTTTCAAGTGTGGTTCCACGGGATGTATCCACAACATAATCGGCATCGGCTTCAATGAACATTTTCTCGTCAAGATCAGTCCTTAAAAACCGAATTCCTGTATTTTCTTCTGAAGGTTTAAAAGTTAATGTAACGGTTTGTCCGGTGTGTAGCCCCACACCCGAAAGTGTTACCGGAGCCTTAATTGTTTTCTGCTTCTCAATCATTTTCTTCTAATTATCTATAATTTTAGGGCTTACGGATATTAATCTGTAGTTATCATTTTTTCTCAGAATACATGAAATTATACGCCCGATTGAAAAATCAGGCAAAGATATGATTTTTATTTTTCATAGCTCTGAATTGCTCAAAGCAATTAAAAGAACTTACTCATCCTTCAAAACTTTTACCTCCTTTTCGAGGTCATCAATTCTTTTAATCAGTTTTTCAAAATTACGGAAATGGATATATGCTTTAATGTATTTATCATGATCTAAAGCCGGTGATCCCATAATTATTTTTCCGTCTTTGATATTGGATGAAAGTCCTGATTGTGCAGCAATTTTTACATCATCTCCAACTGAAATATGGCCGCTTATACCAACCTGTCCGCCAATCATACAATTCTTCCCTACTTTGCTGGAGCCGGCAATACCTGATTGGGCAGCAATAACGGTATTTTCTCCAATGCTAACATTATGTGCAACCTGTATAAGATTATCAAGTTTAACGCCTTTATGAATAACAGTTGATCCCATAGTTGCACGATCTATAGTAGTATTGGCACCGATTTCAACATTATCTTCTAATATAACATTTCCAATCTGTGCAACTTTCATATAATTATTATCACTCTGTGGCGCAAAGCCAAATCCATCAGCACCGATCACCGCACCTGAATGTATAGTACAGTTTTTACCAATTTCACAATTCTCATAAATCTTCACACCCGGATATAATGTTGAACCCGACTTAATGATTACATTATCAGCAATATGGCATTGCGGGAAAATTTTCACATGATCTTCAATAACCACATTTTCACCTATTACCACAAAATCACCAATATAAAGATCTTTACCAAGTTTGGCAGAATCAGCAATACTAACCATGGAAGAAACGCCCGCTTTCTTTGGCAAATTTTGCTGGTAAAGCTCCAGGAGCCGGGCAAGTGCCTGATATGCATTATCAACTCTTATGAGTGTATTATTAATAGGCTTCTCGGGTTTGAAGTCTTTATTAACCAGAATAATGCTTGCACCAGTAGAATAAATGAATTGCGCATAGGCAGGATTTGCCAGGAATGTCAGACTCCCGGGCTGCGCTTCTTCAATTTTTGAAATTGTTTGGACCTTCGACCCCGGATCCCCATCAATCTCTCCACTTAAAAAATCAGAAATCTGTTTTGCCGTAAATTCCATCTGATTAGTATGTTTATAAAATTTTGATTCCTATTTAATTAAAAACCCTGCTGTTTACAGGGGCACAAAAAATCATTGCATAATTATTTCCCAAACTTCTTTGGGATAGCAAAGGTAATACTTCTTTACGGGATTTGACAGAACGCGGATATTTAACTGGTCAGAAATTTCTGCCATATCACTTACAAGCCCGTTTTTCTGTAAAATCCAGATGTTCCCAACACCGGGGTCATAGGCATTGTTCTCAGTATGACCTGACAGTACAAAATAGCGGGTGTGCAAGGGATCAATTTTAAAAACTGATGCGTTTATTTCTGATAACTTTTCCAGATAAGCCTTCTCAAAGGGCTCCTTTTGCAATTCTATTTTGAATAATTGCCTGGAAACCAGTTTCTGGCAAAGCATTGACAGAATCCTGTCAGGATGTCTGGTCCAGGTTTTTATAGAAGTAAAAACATCAAAATCATCGAGCAACGCAAAATCATCGAGCAGATCAGGATTGGTCAAAAAATCTTTTGCCTTGATCTGATGAGTCAGAAAACGCTTAAGTGGTGGAGTGGAAAACAGAACATCACCTTCCAGACCCAGTTCTTTTGCTCTCTGCAAGATTGTAATGAGCAACTGCTCGGCAGATATAACTGTTTTATGCAGATAAACCTGCCAGTACATTAATCTTCGGGCAATAACAAATTTTTCAAGAGAATAGATCCCCTTTTCATCGGTAACAAGCCTGTCATCGGCAACGTTAAGGGTTTTGATAATCCTGTCGTAACTCACCACCCCTTCTGATACACCTGTAAAAAAACTGTCGCGGTTCAGGTAATCCAGCCTGTCCATATCCAGTTGTCCGCTAACCAGTTGATGGAGATATTTTTTGTGATATCTGTTCATGAAAATGTTAATGGCCAGCTGAATTATTTCGGGGTGCAGCTTTTGCAATCTCTGCATAAACAACAAAGAAATCTGCTCATGATCCATTTCTTCAACCAGCGTTTTTTCAAGGGCATGCGAAAAAGGACCATGCCCAATGTCGTGCATCAGGATAGCCATTGTGGCACCCATGGCTTCAAAATCCGTTATGTCATGACCCTTTGTTCTTAGGGTTTCAATGGCCTGACCCATAAGATACATGGCACCCATGGCATGCTGAAAACGGGTGTGCAAAGCACCGGGATATACCAGGTGTGTAAGACCCAGTTGCTTAATTCTTCTTAGCCTTTGGAAATAAGGATTTTCAAGTATATCGAAAACAGCCGGATACAATACATTGATAAAGCCGTAAACCGGATCATTAAAAATCTTTAATTTATTCTGCCCCATTCTCGTTATGATAAATTTTGGTCAGTAATTTTCATAAGATAATACAAACCTAAGCTATTTTATTTTTATTTGATCATAGTAAACTAAAAAACCGCAAATAAAACAATTTTAAGCATCAGAAGTATCGTGATTTTGAGACTTTATTGATGAATATTCATTACTTTTGTTATAAGGCTGTTAACAATAATTGGTTAAAAAAGAAGCAATAAAAAACCCCTGATACGTTTATTGATAGCAAGGCAGAAGGTTATACCTGATTTTTTCATTTGCCTTTATCCAAATCAATAGAATACTAATCTAAAAGAATTAAATATATGGCAATCAAAGTATTATGGGCTGACGACGAGATTGATCTTTTAAAACCACATATTATTTTCCTTGAACAAAAGGGTTATGATGTTTCTATTGCAAAAAGTGGTGATGAAGCTCTTGACTTAATTTATTCAAATAATTACGACATAGTTTTTCTTGATGAGAACATGCCCGGGCTGACAGGATTGGAAACCCTTACCCGCATAAAAAGCAACCAACCCCGGCTTCCTGTGGTAATGATTACCAAAAGTGAGGAAGAAACTATAATGAATGAGGCCATTGGAAGCAATATTTCCGATTACCTCATAAAGCCGGTAAACCCAAACCAGATCCTGCTTTCCCTAAAAAAAAACCTGGAAAACAAAAAACTCATGAGCGAAAAAACAAGCATGGGTTATCAGCAGGAATTCAGACAAATAAGTATGGACATTAGCGATCGTCCTGATCTGGAAACCTGGGAGGGTATTTACAGAAAAATGATATACTGGGAGCTTGAGTTGGAAAAATCGCAGGATACAGGATTGAAAGAAATACTGAAAATGCAGAAATCTGAAGCCAACACCGTATTTGCAAAGTTCGTGATGGATAATTACCAGGACTGGATAACCGGCAAGGCTGAAGAAAAACCCGTTTTATCGCATTTAGCCATCAGAGAAAAGGTCTTGCCATTGCTCAAATCTGATGAGAAATTCTTTTTGATTATTATCGATAATCTACGTTTTGACCAGTGGAAAATCCTTCAACCGGCCATTGAAAACCATTACCGAGTAGAAAAAGAAGAACTCATTTACAGTATTCTTCCCACAGCAACACAATATGCCCGTAACGCATTTTTTGCCGGTTTAATGCCTTCAGAAATCCAGAAAAGATTTCCTCAATACTGGATCGGAGAAGATGATGAAGGTACCCGCAACCAATTTGAATTACAGCTCTTTGAAGAACAGCTTAAAAGACTGGGTGTTAATATTCCTTTCCATTATCATAAAATACTGAATTTGAGTGCAGGTAAGAAATTACTGGAAAATATAAATAATTATACTGGTAAACAGCTTAATGTACTGGTCTATAATTTTGTAGATATGTTATCACATGCCCGAACCGATATGGAAGTTATTAAGGAACTGGCCGATGACGAAGCAGCCTACAGATCACTTACCCTGTCATGGTTTGAACACTCTCCTTTGCTTGATATTATAAGATTTTTACAGGATAAAAAAATAAATATTATTATTACTACTGATCACGGTTCCATTAAGGTTTCCAATCCTACCAAAGTTATAGGTGACAAAAACACCAATACCAATCTGAGGTATAAAACAGGAAGGCACCTGCAATATGATTCGGGTGAAGTTTTTGAAGTACGAAACCCCCAGGATATCTTTTTACCTCGTACAAATATCAGTTCAAGTTATATCTTTGCAAAAGAGGACAGCTTTTTTGCATACCCAAACAATTACAATTATTACGTTAACTATTACAGGAACACATTTCAGCACGGAGGATTATCTCTTGAAGAAATGCTGGTACCTTTTGTATTTATGAGAGCACGCTGATTATTGATATGACCGGAGTATTTGAAGAAAAGTTTACTGAGGAGCGAATCGGGGATGTAGCACGAGAACTTCTTGAGCTAAAACCTGATTGCAGAATTTTTGCATTTTACGGTGCCATGGGAGTTGGAAAAACCACTTTGATCAAAGCTATATGCAGGCATCTTAAAACAACCGATACTGTAGGAAGTCCTACATTTTCAATTATAAACCAATATCTTACAAATAATGGAAGCAGTCTGTATCATTTTGATTTTTACCGTTTAAATAAAATCGAAGAAGCTTTCGATATAGGATACGAAGATTATTTTTACAGTGGCAATTATTGTTTTATCGAATGGCCCGAAAAAATTGAAAAGCTTTTACCTCCCGGCACTTGCAAGGTTTTTCTCAAGGAAATTGATGGCATAAGACATTTGCAGTTGGGAGATTAGTATAAATGGTTTAAAATAATACCAGTATGCAAAGGAAAAATCCGGAGTATATGTTTTTTAGCTCACAGGGAAAACTGCTTCCACAGGAAGAAACCCTGGAGGTAAAGAAAAGAAAAAACCGCCTGGTAATAGGGATACCCAGGGAGGTTGCATTGCAGGAAAAGAGAGTGGCATTGGCACCCGAAGCAGTAAGCCTGCTTACTCAAAATGGTCACAGGGTTTTGCTTGAAAAGGAAGCAGGGCTTAATGCCCATTTCCCCGATAACGAATACAGTGAAGCCGGCGCAGAGATCATCTACGAAAAAGAAGAGGTTTTCAAGGCCGACATTATTTTAAAAATTGCCCCACTGGTTTCTGATGAAATACAACTGATGCAACC
>SKSE01000116.1 GCA_007118135.1 Bacteroidales bacterium
AAAGGAGGCATCATATATTCAAACAGTTTTCTGTTGAAACCCTGATACACTCTTTTAAATGGAGCCAAAACCGTTGTTACCAGTCGAATTCTCATACCGGGTATTGTTTAACTTTCATAGATATCAACACCTTATGAGAAAACATGTTTAACATTTGAAGCCAAATAAAGTAAAAAATTTGAGAAAAACTCAGGCCCTGAAAAGCAACAAAGGAAGAGAACCACTATGGATTAATTTTTTTGCAAGTCCGGGATTAAACATACGCTGAAGAAGCCCTCTTTTGCGATTATTCATGGCTATAACATCAATTTTATTGAGTTCGCAAAAAGCTTCCAGGTTTGTAACCGGGTTATCGCCTTTAATAAAGCTACATTCCACCGGAACACTTTTACTGATTTGACTGAAATAATCTTTTAAAGCATCCATACGTGCGGTATCCCATTTGTCTTCAGGACTTTTGGAAATGTGCACACAATGAATTTTCACATCAAAGGCTGTAACAATGGCAATAAGCTTGCGAATGGCAATATAATCAGAGTCATCAAAATCAGTGGCATATACAATATTTTTTACATCAAGGGTGTCCATGCTTGTCTTTCCCGGTATGGCAAGCACAGGCACCTTTGATTTATCAAGAACACGATAAACAACACTACCAATGATATCACTTTGTTTTTCACCTTTTCCTTTGGTACCCAGTACAATAATACCTGGTTTATAAGCTTTTGCCATGACAGCAATTTCATCTTCCACGATTCCTTCACGCAATGAATAGCTTATCTTAATATCACCAAAACCTTCATTAGCTGCAGTTTCTCTTATTTCACTCACAAAATCCACCAGGTTGCGTTTTGCCTGGTCTTCCATTTCTCGTAGGTTTATATCCATATCTACCTGAATAGAATAAGCATCAGTTATGGGTACAAGGTCAACGATGGGTGCGTAAAAGACATGCAGGATTTTTAAATCAGCATTGTATTTCTTTGCCAACCTCACTGCATAAAGGCAGGCATTTTTTGAAAATTCAGAAAAATCAACCGGCACAAGAATCCTCCTGATCTGCTTGATATCCTTCAATTCCTTTGTCTCCTGTGCGCTCTTCAAATCGGTAATGATACGTAAAGCTTTTTCCACATCAGATTGTTTGATCTGTACCTGCACTCCTTCCGAAACAGCGCCTTGCAAAAGGTTTACATGCTTCAGGAAACATTCAATACCGGCATCTTCCAGACGAGCCTTGAGAATTTCAGCAGCAGTATAGTGATCAGTCGCGATTGTTATCAGTCGGTCTTCCATGGCTTTTGGTTTTAAAATTTATACTCTGAAAGATAAATTAAAGTGCCCTAAATATACGAAAAATCCTATGAAACTGCAAACCATGCACAAGAGAAATGGAGCGCGGATAACACTGATTTTCAAGCGCTGATTACATTGATTAAATCATTGATAATCCGCGTTGCTGCGCATCTGCGTAATCAGCGTTCAATAAATAAAATTGTTTTACCATACGTCATCGACTCAGATTTCTATAATTTTGCCCCAATCATTCATTTATAAATTCAGAAATCATGAACCGGATAATTATCCTGATCATCCTGATAACTCAGTTTTCAGCCTACGTCCGATCCAGTGAAAAGGAAAAAAAGTGGCTTACATATTACGAAGAAAGTAATTTCAACCGCACACCTTCACATGAAGAGACACTGGAATTCAGCCGTGCACTGGCCGATGCATCTCCCATGCTGCACTATCAAATTATGGGGCACAGCCACAAGGGAAGGGAAATCCCATTACTGATTCTTGACAGGAATGAAAATTTCTTGCCGGAACAGGTAAAAGCATCAGGAAATAAAATACTATTGATACAGGCGGCTATTCATCCGGGTGAACCGGTGGGTAAAGATGCCGGATTTATTCTCCTTCGTGATATGGTTATCCATAAAAAGCACATAGAATACCTTGAAAATATTACCATCCTGTTTATTCCAATCCTGAATGTTGACGGGCATGAACGCTTTGGCCCCTTTAACCGCATCAACCAGAACGGACCTGAAGAAATGGGCTGGAGAACCAATGCCCTGAATCTTAATCTGAACCGCGATTTTCTGAAGGCCGATTCCAGAGAAATTGAAGCGTTTCTTAAATTATGGCATGAATGGGAACCTGATTTCTTTATCGATACGCATTCAACCAACGGTGGCGATTATCAGTACACGATGACCTATGTACTTGACATTTTTGGTGGTGCCAACAGAAATTTGGAAAACTGGATGGAAAACAGATACCTGCCGGCCATAGAGAAAAAGATGGAAGCTGATGGTTACCCCATTTTTCCATATGTGACTTACCGTTCATGGCATGATCCGCGCAGTGGCTTGCGAAGCGGAGTTTACAGTCCCATGTTTTCAACCGGATATATTTCCGAACTCAACCGCCCCGGTTTGCTGCTGGAAACCCATATGCTCAAACCCTACCCCATGCGCGTGGAATCCACCTTGTTGATGATTTTACATACCATGGATATTCTGCATCGCGATAACCAACTGAAACGGATAATAATGGAAGCTGATCGCTACACAGCATCTTCCGAATTCAGAGAAGAGAAGTTTCCCCTGAGATTCGAACTTACGGGTGATTCGGTTATGGTTGATTTTCTGGGTGTTGAATACACAAAAAAGGAAAGCAGCCTGAGCGGAGGTTACTGGTTTATTTATGATTCCGATAAACCGGTGACTTACCAGATTCCCTGGTTTAATAAAAACCGGGCAAGCTACGAAGTTCAGTTGCCTGAAGCTTACATAATCCCTGTGCAATATAAGGATGTAATTGACAGGCTGGCAATGCATGGTATCAAGATGAAAAAACTCGCCGAAGAAACGGAAATAGAAATTGAAGCATACCGTTTCGATGATGTGCAGCTTTCAGCCAGGTCAACCGAAGGGCGGCAAACGGCAAGTTTTAAAACAACTTCCGGGCATGAAATCAGGACATTTCCCAAAGGCTCGGTTATCATACCCATGGACCAGCCCCGTGCCCGCATCATTGCCCATGCCCTTGAGCCCATGGCTCCGGGATCATTCGCCTACTGGGGGTTTTTCAACTCAGTTTTCGAACGTGTGGAATACTTTGAAAGCTATGTTATGGAAGAAATGGCCCGCGAAATGCTGGCGCAGGATCCTTCTCTGCGTATCGGACTGGAAAAGGCCATGGAGGAAAATCCTGCCATGAATCCTTATGCTATACTTTCATGGTTTTATGAGCAAACTCCTTACTACGACCAGAAACATAATGTATATCCCGTCGGAAGGATTATGAATGCTGATCTGCTGCAGGATTTGAAGTAATCTATCAGGGAAGAGCAAGTCTCAAACCTGCCCTTCCTCCTACCCACCACTGGCGAACACGGCTTCCGCTGGTGTATTCGTAAATGTTGTATGGAGCAATTTCCAGATCCTCCCTGCTATATTCTTCTGAAACGCGGAAATAGTGATTATACAAAACAGGACCCGCAAAAAACTGAGCCACCGGGCCCACTTGCCAGGTAAACATCGTTCTGAGTTCATTAAGCCTGCTCCAATGATTCACACTCCACCAATCCCAGTTCCAATCTTTATGCAATGCTGAACTATGAAGCTCAATATCCAGATTCAGATCATCTGAAAGCTCCAGTCGTGAACCAATACCATAACCCATGGCAAAAAAATCAGTATCCTGAACCAGACGGTATCCCACAGAAAAAATATTATAAAATACCGGAACCCCTATCCTGAAGGATGCATTCATAAGAAACACATCATTGGCAGAAATTTCAATTTCACGCAGTGCACCCCGCTTTACAATACTCAAAAAACCAATAGGAATGCCGGCTACGGTATCCGCCACGTTAATGAAACCAATCTGCAGACCGTTCACTTCGCGGGCCACGTTAAGAAAACCTGCCGCCTGGATACCATCCATATCTTGTGCAACATTCATAAATCCTGCTGCCTGGATACCCATGTAATGGCCACCTGAAATATTGGCAAAGCCGGCACCTGAAATACCCATGCTGTAACTGCGGGTAACGTTCATAAACCCTGCTCCCTGCAAACCATTGAAACTGCCACTGGTAACATTCATAAAACCTGCACCGCTCAGCCCCTGATGATCACCATGAACCACATTCATAAAACCGGCACCCGAAACCGACTGGCTGTTGCCGTTTACCACGTTCATAAATCCGCTACCCAGCAGACCCTGGTTACCCCCTCTGATAACATTTATGAAACCCGAACCCTGAAATCCTTTTGAATATCCGTTCACAATGTTCATAAAACCTGCACCCTGGAATCCTTCAAAATTACCGTTTACAATGTTTCCAAAACCGGCCAGTTGCAAACCTTCAACAAATCCGTTGTTGATGTTCATAAAACCACCCAGTTCAACTCCTTTCACACCACCGTTGATACCAGCAAAAAGATTGATACTGGTTTTGTAACGATAGTTAATAACATCGGTACCATCGGTACTTACCATAGGTAAAAAACTGAGCTGAAAGTCTTTCAGCGGCTTTTCCTGCGCACTCAAAGAAATATTGAAGAGCAATGCTCCTGATAATAAATATGTTACAAAACTCCTAAAAACTGTTCTCATGGTTAAATTCATATTAATTGTTGGACATAAAATAACAGTGAGCCGCTAACAATATAAATGCCACTTGCTTTAAAGCATTGCAAATGAACAGAAAAGAAATATATACATGAAGGTTTTAAAAAAAATCTTAAAAATTATGCAGAAATGAAATGCACGGAATCGAACAGTTTTGTCCGGTTTTAAAAGGTTAATTACTGAAAAGCACTTTAGAATAAATCACTTTATCATCCCCATGGGAATAAAAGTCTTTCAATCTTGCTTCTTCGTTATATCCGCAGTTTTCATAAAATTTCCGGGTGGGAAGGTATTTTTCGGTTGATGAGGTTTCGATGTAAAGTTTTCGTGCTTTCAGGGCTATGAGCTCCTTTTCGGTTTGCTGCATGAGTATTTTACCGGTTCCGTTTCCGCGGTAATGATTATCCACAACAATCCAATAAAGGTCGTAAGTTCCAATGGTACAGGGTGTAGGACCGTAACATACAAAGCCGGTGGTATTTTCTCCCATCATGGAGAACAGGAAAAAATAACCGGATTGCTCCTGCCCTTTTTTGTAAGCCTCTTCAACAAGTTCTTCAGCCACATCAATTTCATCATCCCTGAAAAAGCCTGTGGAAAGGGCAATTTGCCTTACTCTTTCAATATCACTTGCAGAAATATGCTTTCTGAATAATATTTCCATTCCTAGCGGTTTTTATACTTTATATCTTCAACAATTCTTTTCACAATTTCCCTGCTATAAATTCCAGACTGATGGGCTGCAGCAACAAAACCGCTATCGGGCGAAATGCACGGATTTGCATTGATCTCCAGTACATAAATATTTCCCTTTTCATCAACCCTGAAATCGACACGTGCATAGCCTCTTAGTCCATATATCTTCCAGCATTGCAGCGATATTTCCTTTAATTTGCTGATCAGGGGTTCATCTTGTTTGTTAAAATGGAAAGTACGGACGGTGTTTTTGTATTCGAAGGAATCTTCTTCCCATTTCGCCTTGTAGCCCAGTATGCGGGCTTTTTCGGGCGGAAAGTGAAATCTGATCTCGGCAGGAGGTAAAACCTCGGGGCCATCCGGTCCGGCCAGCAGAGAAAGATTAAATTCCCGGCCATGTATATATTCTTCGCAGAAAAAATCCCCGGGATTCTTTTCTTTTCTCATTCTTTCCAAAAGTTCCTGCCCGGTGTGAAAAAGTAATTGGGTATTTTCATCCAGTCCGTAGGATGCATGTTCCCATAACGATTTAACCAGAAAAGGCCTTTTAAACGTTAAGTTTTCATTTTCGGAAATCATGTCATAGGTATAGAATTCAGGAGTTTTTACTCCATACATTCGCATATATTCCTTTGAAAGAATTTTGTGAGAAGTCAGATAAATGGCATGGCCCGAACTGCCGGTATAGGGCAATTTAAAATGATCAAACAAAAACGGACCGGTATGAACCAGACGGCCATCGGCAAAAAGAGTTTCCACAAGATTCACAATAAAATCCGGATTCACATCCCTGACAATTACCTCCAGATGCTTGATATCATATGGAAAAGGAACAACACCAACAGAATAACCCAGTGCCTGCAGTCCCTTCCTGAATAGCTCCACCTGTTGCAGCACATCCAGCTCGTCGGGCGGGGCATCATCTTCCAGGGGGCTATGAATGATGAGAGCTTTTTTCATGACTGATGGTTTTTAAAAACTCCGTTTTCAATTTTGAATGACATATTCAACCTTTGCAAAGCAGACTTCATGATCATTTGAAGCAGTTCTCGATAGGAAATACCTGATTTTCGGGCAAGTATGGGAAGATCGCTGTGAATGGGATTCAGACCTGCCAGTGGATTTACTTCAATGAAATGGGGTACACCCCCGGCATTCATCCGCAGGTCAACCCTGCCTCCATCTCTGCAGCCCAAAGCTTTCCATGCGTCCAGCGCAACTCTGGAACATTTTTCATATGCATCAGCGTCGGGCAGCATATATTCAATAAACTTCTCATAATGGGCCTTGTTGGTATAGGAGTAAATTCCTGAAGATTCATTGGCTTTGTAAATTACTTCCATCATGCCTATCACACGTGCTTCTTTTCCGGTTCCCACTATACCCACAGTAAATTCCCTTCCGGGCAGAAATTCTTCCACAATCAGGCTTTGACCGAAACGTTCAAGACGATCTTTCGTAACCCTGGCAAGCTCATTTTTATTATTTACCACTGAATCGGGTGCAATTCCTTTGCCTGTCCCTTCAGCAACCGGCTTCACAAAAAGCGGATAGATTAAATCATGACCTTTTATATCATCAGCGTGGTTTACCACAAAAAACGCTGCCGTTGGGATGCCACAATCCCTTATGATCTGCTTGGTCAATCCCTTATGCAGGGTAAGCGAAAGTACCAGAACATCGGAAAAAACATAGGGAATATCATACACATCAAGGACTGCAGGAACCTGTGCCTCCCTTCCCACACCACTTACACCTTCGCAAATGTTAAATACGATATCCCAGCGGTCGCCCTGCACAAGCCTGTTGATAAGGGATTTAACATTCCCGATTTTATCAACCGTAAAGCCCAGTTCTGAAATTGTATTGAAAATTCCATCGATGGTTTCGGGATTATCAAACTCTGCTGCCTGCTCGGGTGTAAAACCCATGGCCAGGTAATCATCTTTTAAATCGTAGGTAAAGCCTACTGTAATATTTTCTTTAAAAATCATTTAAAACCAGTTTGTGATTAGAACTTAGCTAAAATAAGAATCTTTAAGTCCTTTAAAAAAATGCAGGGCATTATTACCCAGTGAACGGTTGAGGTATCCACCTTCCTGTATTACCAATGTGGGGATCCCCAGGCTACCGATCATTCGGCCGTTTTTCTCAAAGTCCTTGAGTCCGAATGAAAAGGTTCCTGTGGGGTCTCCTTTGGCAGTATCAAGTCCGAAGCAAACCACCAGCCATGCCGGTTCGAAGGATGAGATATTTCTGAGCGCATCAGCCAGAGTCCTTCTGTATTCATTGGCGGTTAAACCCTCCCCGAGCGGATAATTGATATTGAAACCTGTTCCGTCTCCTTCTCCCCTTTCTTTGCGAAATCCGCAGAAATAAGGGTAGGTGGTTGATGGATGGCCATGTATGCTCACCGTTAGAACATCGCGGCGTTTGTAAAAGATCTCCTGTTGTCCGTTACCGTGATGGTAATCAATATCCAGGATGGCTACCTTACCCAGCTTCGAGAGATAATCAGCAGCAATGGCTGCTGTATTGAGATAGCA
>SKSE01000155.1 GCA_007118135.1 Bacteroidales bacterium
GATAAGTATTTATTCATCTTAAAAACTTTGAAAAAATGCAAGATTTAGTAAATATATTTGTAAAGTCGATATTCATCGACAATATGGTTTTTGCCTACTTTCTCGGGATGTGTTCCTATCTGGCCGTTTCACGAACAGTTAATACATCTGTAGGTTTAGGCGCTGCAGTAATTTTTGTGCTTGGATTTACCGTACCGGTAAATTATTTGCTCGAGAATTTCATTCTTGGCAGAGGGGCACTCTCATGGCTGGGACCTCAATTTGCATCAGTAGATTTAAGTTTTCTCACCTTTATCATGTTTATCGCCATTATTGCTGCCATGGTACAGTTAGTCGAGATGATTATTGAAAAATTCAGCCCAACACTCTATAGCAGTCTTGGTATATTTCTCCCGCTTATTGCTGTAAACTGCGCTATTTTGGGGGGGTCTTTATTTATGCAGGAAAGAAATTTTGGTAATATAACCGAGGCTGTTTCTTTTGGTTTGGGAAGTGGAGTAGGTTTCTTCCTTGCTATTGTGGGAATAGCTGCTATACGTGAAAAAATTCGTTATTCAAATGTTCCGGCTCCTTTAAGGGGATTAGGAATTACCTATATCATAACCGGGCTCATGGGTATTGCATTTATGAGCTTTATGGGAATAGAGTTATAATTATCAACTTTTTGAAAATTTTTAAACCATGATATTGTTAGAAGTAAGTAATTTATGGGTTGTTACCTTAAGCGTGGTAATGTTTCTTGCAGTTATGCTCATGCTGGTTGGTGTGCTGCTTTTTGCCCGTCATAAACTTATCCCAAGCGGACCGGTCAAAGTTAGTATTAACAATGATAAGGAATTGACAGCAAGTGCCGGTGGAACATTACTAAATACATTGGCAGAAAATGGAATATATTTGCCCAGTGCTTGCGGAGGAGGCGGTACATGTGCAGTTTGTAAATGTCAGGTACTTGATGGTGCAGGCGATATTTTACCCACAGAAGTAGGATATTTTACCCGTAAGGAAATCCAGGATAAGTGGAGATTATCCTGCCAGGTGAAGGTAAAACAGGATTTGAATATTCAAATTCCTGCCGAGATATTTGGTATTAAAAAATGGGAATGCGAAGTTGTATCCAATGACAATGTGGCAACCTTCATAAAAGAGTTTGTTGTAAAATTGCCCGAGGGTGAAGAGCTAGATTTTCAGTCTGGTGGATATATCCAGATTGATGTACCACCTTGTGAAGTTGATTTTGGTAAGGATATAGAAGTACAGGATAAGTTTCGCGATGACTGGGATAAACTTAAAATGTGGGATCTCAAGATGCGCAATCCGGAAACAATATTCCGTGCCTATTCTATGGCTAATCATCCGGCTGAAGGAAATATCGTAAAACTAAACATCCGTATCGCCACACCGCCATGGGATAATGAAAAGAATCAGTTTATGAAAGTAAATCCGGGAGTTTGCTCTTCCTATATTTTTGCAAGAAAACCCGGTGATAAGGTTACTATATCCGGCCCCTATGGTGAATTCTTTATTAAAGATACCGAAAAAGAAATGGTTTATATTGGCGGTGGTGCCGGTATGGCTCCCCTTCGTTCGCATATATTTCACCTGTTCCAGACTTTAAAAACTGACAGAAAAGTATCTTACTGGTATGGTGCAAGGTCGAAGAGAGAAGTCTTTTATGAAGATGAATTCAGGAAAATTGAAAAAGAATTTCCCAATTTTAAATTCAATATAGCCTTATCAGAACCACTTCCCGAAGATAAATGGGACGGATATACCGGTTTTATTCATCAGATTGTTCTTGACAATTACCTGAGTAAACATGAAGAACCCGAGGAAGTTGAATACTACCTCTGCGGACCTCCCATAATGAATGAGTCAGTTTTAAAGATGCTCGATAATTTAGGTGTGCCTGAAGAAAATATTGATTTAGATGATTTTGGTGGTTAACTTTGCAGCCCTGAATAAAAAATTTCAGGGCTGTTTTGTTTTCAACAAATTAATTCTCCATGACAAAGACTCCGAATGATCGTGCCCGAAGGGTAATCTGGCTGGGGTTTGTGGCTAATCTGGTATTGACACTTATCAAGCTTTTGGCAGGTATCTTTGCCAGAAGTTCAGCTATGATTGCAGATGCGGTGCACTCGGTCAGTGATTTTGCAACTGATTTGGTAGTGATTGGTAGTCTTTCTGTAGCATCCCGCCCCAAAGATCATAACCATAAATACGGTCATGGGAAAGTTGAAACCCTTGCAACAGCATTCGTTGGCGGAGTCTTAATTCTCGTGGGGTTAGGCCTTTTTTATAATGGTTTCATGAAAATATACTCTGTTTACCAGGGAGGTATTCTTCAGCAACCTGGTATGGGAGCCCTGTATGCTGCTATAGGATCCATTATTGTTAAAGAAATTCTATTCAGATATACAATTAAAGTAGGAAACGAAACTAAAAGTCAGGCAGTTATTGCCAATGCCTGGCATCATCGTAGTGATGCTTATTCATCATTTGGAACTTTATTGGGCATAAGCGGAGCTATTTTTCTCGGACAGAAATGGGTGATTCTTGACCCTCTGGCTGCCATTATAGTTTCATTTTTTATTTTTCGAATTGCTATAAAAATTACACGGGAAACTATACTTGAGTTAATTGAAACGTCATTGCCTAAAAAACATGAAGATGAAATAATTCAACTTGCAGCCGGGGTTGATGGTGTTCATGATCCACATGAGCTGAAAACACGCAAAATTGGTAATCATATAGCCATCGATATTCATATAAAAGTTGATAACCATCTGAATATCGAAGAAGCTCATAACATAACTATAGACCTGGAAAAAACCCTAAGAAAGGCCTATGGGGAAGAGACTCATATTTCAATTCACACCGAACCTCTTTTAAACACATTAAAAGAAAAAAAACATGCGTAGTTTAATTCTATCAGCTTTTATTATAACATTATTACTATCTTCCTGCGGAACACAGCAACGCGAACCCCGTTTTGTAAATATCAGAGGTGTGGTTTTCGGAACTTATTATTCAGTTTCATATTATCATGATGATGGAAAAGATTTCTCAGAAGCCATCGACAGCATTTTTAATGTGATTAATCAGTCCATGTCATATTATATTCCCAATTCAACCATATCACTTATAAACAGGAACGAAATTAATGAGGCCGATGAGCATTTTCTTGTGGTGTTAAACCGCAGTCTTGAAATTGCAGAAGAAACAGGTGGAGCCTTTGATCCAACTATCAGCCCGTTGGTTAATGCCTGGGGATTTGGTTTTGAGGACAGACAAAGAATTACTTCTGCGCTGATTGACAGCCTGAAACGAATCGTAGGTTACCAAAATGTAACTGTGGCCGGAAACAGGGTTATAAAAGCTATCCCTGAAATTCAGTTTGATTTCAATGCTATTGCCAAAGGTTATGCATCAGATATTGCCGGTGAGCTTCTTGAGTCCAGAGGAGTTGAAACTTACATGGTGGAAATAGGTGGAGATCTTATTGCCCGGGGACTAAAACCGGATGGTACACCCTGGCGTATAGGGCTTGAAAGACCTGCAAAAGATATGCACGCCAGTCAGGACTGGGATTATATGGTTGAATTGCATAACAGAGCAGTTGCAACATCAGGTTCCACCAGGAAGTATTATGAAGAGGGGGGGCAACGCTTTTCACATACTATTGATCCGTTTATAGGTCGTCCTGTTGAGCATAACCTGTTAAGTGTATCGGTATTTGCTGACGATTGCATGACTGCCGATGCTTTTGCTACTGCATTTATGGTGATGGGGCTGGAGCGATCCAGAGAATTCCTTTCAAAGAGAGATGATATTCAGGCTTTCTTTATTTATTCAGAAAGTGATAAAGAATATGGTACATATATAACAGAAGGACTGAAAGTAATTCCCAGAAGTGAACTCTGATAAACTATTCTGGCCTAATGGCTTAAAAAAGAAATTACTCTCCTTTTAATCAGTTTTTTTTAGATTAATTATCAGTTCGGATGAAGTTGATTCTTCTGAGTTATGACAATCTTCAGGCTGACCTGATGCACAGGCGCAAGATTTGCGTTTGCCTGTTTCAGGATCAAATGTGCTTCCGCACGTTTTCTTAAATGTTTCACCGGGAATCAGAAACATTTTAATGGCGATACCGCCAATAGCAATCGCTACAAGAGCCAGAGCCAATAAAAATACCTGCATATTAAAATATTATTGTTTTACGTATCTGCTACTAAATAATACAATAAAGAAACAATTCTTCATTTTGAATGTTCAAGGCAAATAGCCTTGTTTACCCATTGAAATTTCTTAATTGCGATAAAATTATACCGGTTGCAACACCTGCATTTAACGATTCGGGTTGTTGTGTTTTCCCTCTCTTATGAAACAGTGGAATATGAATTTTCCGGTTAATCAATTTCAAAATTTCCGCCGATATTCCCTGTGATTCATTACCGGTAATCAAAATTCCTTTGTCAGGTAATTCAGTTTTGTAAAGATTCTCACCATCAAGCATGGCACCCATTACCGGCAAAGGTTCAGGTAGGGTTTCCAGGTATTTTTTTAAAGAAGTGTAAAACACTTTTACCCGCATAAAGGACCCCATGGTTGCCTGTATAACTTTGGGATTAAAAACTTCCACTGTGTTTTCAGAACAAATAATGTTATCGATGCCAAACCAGTCAGCGGTGCGAATAATTGTTCCCATATTTCCTGGATCCTGGATATTGTCTAACATAAGGGTAATATCAATGGATGGGTTAACGTTTCTGATATCCCATTCCGGAATATTAACCAAAGCCAGAACACTATTGGGAGTTGTAAGAGAGCTTATCCGTGAGAGTTCTTTCCCCGAAACTCTGTCAAAAGGAATATTGCCGGGAATTACATTTTCATTTAACCAGCTTTCAAGGGCAAAAATATGGTTTATTTCCCAGTTTTTATGCAGTAGAAGCTCATTAACAGCCTTTTCTCCCTCCACAACAAATAAGCCCAATTCCTTTCTGAACTTTTTTTGGGTAAGCGATTTGATTTGTTTTATGCGGGCTGCTGTTATCATTCTAAATTTTGTAAAACCTGAATAAGGGGTAAAAAGAAACCCGCCTCTGAATATGAGGCAGGTTTAATATCATTTTGAAGATTTTTACTCAGCAATTACTTCAAATTTTATGTCGAAACGTACTTCTTTATGAAGGTTAACTTTGGCTTTGTAAACTCCAACTTCTTTAACTGAATCTCCATCAACCATGATTTTCTTACGATCAATTTCAATGTCGTATTGGTTTTTAATAGCGTCAGCAATTTGAAGAGCATTTACAGATCCGAAGATTTTACCTGAAGTACCTACCTTGGCACCGATTTTCACGTGGATATCGGTCATTTTTTCGGCCAGTTTCTCAGCTTCTTTTCTAACTTTTTCTTCTTTAAATGATCTTTGCTTGAGAGTTTCGGCAAGTTTTTTCTTTTCCGATGGTAAGGCCATTATTGCCATACCTTTAGGAATTAAAAAATTACGGGCATATCCGTCTTTTACGGTTACGATATCGTCTTTAAATCCCAGGTTGGGAACGTCTTGAATCAGAATTATTTCCATTATTTTTCCTCCCTATTTTAAAAGATCAGCTACATAAGGCATCAAGGCAAGGTGTCTTGCTCTTTTGATTGCTCTTGAAACTTTTTTCTGGTACTTCATAGATGTACCGGTAAGACGACGGGGAAGAATTTTTCCCTGCTCATTTACAAACTTTAATAAAAAGTTAGCGTCTTTATAATCGATATATTTGATGCCTGCTTTTTTAAAGCGGCAATATTTTTTCTTTTTGATATCAACTGCTATGGGAGCAAGATATCTTATCTCAGAGTTTTGTTGATTTGCCATTTTTTAAAATGTTTTCAGGTTTTAATTACTTGGTTTCTTCTGCTTTGGCAGCTTCTTTTTCCCTGCGTCTTTTTTCGTTATATACCAAAGCATATTTATCAAGAGATACAGTAAGGAAGCGAATGATCCGCTCATCCCTTTTCATTTCAAGCTCCATCTCTGCAATAAGTGCAGGTTCGGCTTTAAACTCGATCAGGTGATAAAAACCTGTTGATTTTTTCTGGATCGGATATGCGAGTTTACGCAATCCCCAGTGGTCTTCAAAAACAATCTCTGCTCCTTTATTTTTCAGAAAATCCTGAAACTTACTTACCGCTTCCTTCATCTGTTCATCAGATAAAACGGGAGTCATAATGAAAACGGTTTCGTATTGTCTTACCATTTGACTTAAGTTTTAATAATTAATTTTAAATAATTGATTTTAATTTTATTTACCGTTGCTAAAAACGGAGTGCAAAATTAAGAAAAAATAATCAATAAACTTTCCCGGGTTTGGTTTTTTTTGGATTTATATTCCAAATGCTTCGGATGAGTAAAACAAAATGGAAATCCTTCAATCTTAATTGCATACATTTGCAGTTTTGTAATTAATTTGTAATTAAACAGTGCATAACAGTTTTAGTCTTTCCAGACCTTTTTTAGTAATGAGTGAAATAAAACAGGAAAATAAACCCGTTTTTAAGGATTGGCTGATACTTATTGCTCTTATGCTAACATGGGGCAGTTCTTTTATTCTTATTAAAAAAGGACTTGTTTCGTTTGATAATTTTGAGGTTGGAGCTTTGCGGGTTTCCATATCTTTTCTGGTATTATTGCCATTTGCCTTAAAAAGATTGTCAAAAATAAAACTCAGAAATTTCCACCTTTTTCTTATTGCCGGGCTTACAGGCAATGCATTGCCTGCTTTTCTGTTTGCCACAGCACAAACCGAGCTTGACAGCCTTATGGCAGGAATCCTGAACTCACTAACTCCGCTATTTACTCTTTTATTGGGTGTATGGCTTTTCGGACGCAGAACCCATTTTCTTAATATTGCTGGTGTAATCATAGGTTTTTTGGGTGCTGTCGGGTTGTTATACGCTGCAGGAAGTGGCAGCCTGCAATTTAATTTCCTGCCAGCTATGTTTGTAATACTGGCAACCATTTGCTATGCAGTTAATATGAATCTCGTTAAGAATTATCTTGCCGATTACGATTCGGTTACAATTGCATCACTTGCCTTTGTTTTTATTGGTCTTCCGGCCATAATTTTTCTTGGCTTTTATTCTGATTTCTGGTATCGGATGAATCATATTGAAGGCAGTTGGCAAAGCCTCGGCTATATTGCAATTCTCTCGGTTTTTGGAACCGCTCTTGCCATAATTGTTCATTTCTGGCTTATTAAACGCACTTCTGCACTTTTTGCATCCAGTGTTACCTATCTTATGCCTTTAGTATCTGTTGCCTGGGGAATTATTGATGGTGAAGTTTTTAAACTTTCATTTTTACTATGGATTATGATTATTCTTATTGGAGTTTATGCTGCCAATCGCCCTTCACAAAGAATAAGTAAATGGGCAAACAGGTTGAAAAACTGAATTTCTTTTTGAAATATTAAAAAATGAGAATAATTCATGTTTTATTTTGAGTCAATACCTTGTTGTGTAAATATTTATTTTTATCTTTGCACCCCATTATAATTAAGTCAATAAATTTAAAAACGAGCTGTAAACATGTACGCAATTGTAGAAATAGCAGGACAGCAATTTAAAATCAAAAAAGACCAGAAGATTTATGTTAACCGTCTGGCTGCTGAAGAAGGTACCGAAGTAGAATTCGAGAAGGTACTGTTAAAGGCTGACGGAGATAAGATCGAGGTAGGCGCTCCTGCTGTAGACGGTGCCAAAGTTAAAGCCAAAGTGCTGGCACACGTAAAAGCCGATAAAGTATTGGTTTTTAAAAAGAAAAGAAGAAAAGGATATCAGAAGATGA
>SKSE01000294.1 GCA_007118135.1 Bacteroidales bacterium
CCCGGCCGGTTTCAATCCACAATTAAATAACCACAAAAACTAATACACTGTAAAAACCAATGAGAACTATTGGTATTTTCATGTTTGTTTGCCTTGATACAAAAGTAAATGAATTTTTGAACCGACTGATTTAAAAAAAGTTAATCGGTGTTAATTTGTGTTAAGCATATATTTAGATATTATGTAATATTCAATGCATCAACCGGATAAGGGTTTAACGACGCTCAATTTCAATTATTTAACCAATTAAATTATGTTAAAATCAAAACAATAGCTTGTAGTGTTTGTAATTTTACAAACTGCTGACAGTTTAGTATTTAAATATAGTTTGTAATACCCCATGAAGAAGAACGTCATCATATTTGTTATTGTGGTGATCACCATTTCGCTGATAGGATTGGTGGCAATGCAGCTTTACTGGATAAGCAATGCTCTCTCGGTTAAGGAGTCAAACTTTAACAGAGGTGTAAGTGAAGCATTAACTGTTGCCATTAATAAATATAACAAAATAGAAATGGCCAACGCAATTTTGCTTCGCCAGGAGCAGGATCGTAAAGTTGGTCGTTTTTTCGAAGCTCTTGATTCCATAAACAGGGAGTATTATCAACAGGTTTTGCGAACTGCTGAAAACAACAGGCATACTATTGATGACCAACTTCCTGGCTGGCAGGGTGATCCTCAATTACTGGCCAATGATCCTTTCTTTGAGCGCCGCTCATTAAATTCCTTTGACTCAACTTCTTTTTTTCAGGAGAGAGAAGGTTTGCCCGAAAGAGGCTATGCTATGCGGCAGAGAAATGCCCATACATCACAAGATGCATTTATTGAGTTCATGCAGCGAACCAGATTTGTCAATGACCTGTTTGATGATCTTTTTTCCGGTAATTCTTTATACAGCCCTTCATCAGATGAAAGCAAACACCTACTCGATTCGTTGATTGGAAGAGAGCTTGACAGGCAGGGCATCAAAACAGAATATGAATTTGGTATATACGACCCGCTTTATAACACACTTCTGGCTCAAAAAACAGGAAAGTATCCCCATGAATTAATGCAGTCGAGTTATATTTTCAGTTTATACCCCCATGATGTATTCAGAAGCCAGGAATACTTATTCCTGTACTTCCCGAATCAGAAAACCTATCTGATAACCCAAATGAACATAATGACGCTAGCATCTACTCTGTTTATTCTGGTCATTATCAGTTCATTTACATACACGATAATTACTATTATACGACAGAAAAAACTATCTTTGATAAAGAATGACTTCATTAACAATATGACACATGAGTTAAAAACTCCTATTTCTACCATATCGCTTGCCTGTCAGGCACTTAGCGATAAGGATGTTCAGAAATCGGAAACCCTTTATCAAAGTTATATCAGGGTAATTAATGAAGAAAATAAAAGATTGGGAATGATGACCGAGAAGGTTCTTCAAACTGCACAACTCGAAAAAGGGAAGCTGCGTTTAAATAAAGTAGGATTTAATCTGCATGATGTAATAGAAGATGCAATACAGAAAATTGATCTCCAACTGAAAACCCGTCATGGTAAGATCTTTACAAAGCTTAAAGCAGAGTTTAGTTTTCTTGAGGCTGATAAAGTGCATCTGACAAATCTGGTATTTAATTTGCTGGATAATGCCATTAAATATTCACCTGAGTCACCGCAAATTACCATTTCAACCGAGAATGTGAACAAGGGCATACTAATTCATGTTGAAGATAATGGAATGGGAATAAGTAAAGCAAACCAAAAGAAAATTTTTGATAACCTTTACAGGGTTTCAACCGGAAATATACACAATGTTAAAGGTTTTGGATTAGGATTAAGTTATGTTAAAGCAATTGTAGAGTTACACGGAGGATATATCAAATTACAAAGTGAGTTGAAAAAAGGTTCATGTTTTACAGTTTTTATCCCATTCGGATTTGATGAATATTCTTCCGGCAAATCGTAAAAATTGATTAGGAGGTTTAATATTATGGATACAAAAAAAATAAAAATTTTACTTGCAGAAGATGATCCCAACCTGGGAACCATCTTGAAAGCTTTCCTGGAGGCCAAGGGGTTTCCTGCAAAGCTTGCTGTTAATGGAGCCGAAGCATACAATATGTTTCTTAAAGAATCATTCGACTTCTGCATTTTTGATGTTATGATGCCCGAAAAGGACGGATTCACCCTTGCCAAGGAAATAAGAAAAATTGACAAGAAAGTGCCTATCCTTTTCCTTACTGCCAAATCAATGCAGGAAGATATTATTGAAGGCTTAAAAATCGGTGCAGATGATTATCTCACAAAGCCATTCAGTATGGATGAGTTACTGCTGCGTATCAATGCCATTTTGAGGCGTTCCAATATTGAGGATGCATCAGAATCGCAAAAAACATTCTTCCATATCGGGGCTTACACTTTTGATTTTTCAAGACAGATTCTCAATTTCAAGGGAGATGAGCAAAAGCTTACATCTAAAGAAGCACAGCTGTTAAAAATGCTTTGCGATTTTACCAACGATGTACTTGACCGTTCCCTTGCATTGAAAAAGATCTGGCTTGATGATAATTATTTCAATGCCCGAAGTATGGATGTTTACATTGCCAAATTACGCAAGTACCTGAAGAAAGATCCCAATGTTGAGTTACTCAACGTGCACGGTAAAGGTTTCAAACTTATTGTTAACGAAGATGCAAGTGTTGAGTAATTGATCAGCAGGCATTCCTTTCCGGGAATTTTTTGAATCAAACCCGGAAAACATGATTTAAGCTGTCTGTAAAGGCAGCTTTTTTTATTCGCTTTTCAAGGGTTCTGCGGGATTGCTTTGAGAAGCTTTAATCACGTGAAAACCAACCGTAAAAAAGGTAAGCACAATAGCAGTTAGTGCCGCAATGATAAAAGGCAATGCATTCATGTCAAAATGATATGGAAACGTATTGAGCCAATAATCCAAAGCATAATAACCCAGGGGTATGGCAAATAAAAGGGAGATGGCAACCAGGGTCAGAAAATCCCTGCTGAAAAGAAGTAATAAATTATGAGTAGATGCCCCCAATACTTTTCTGATAGCAATTTCCCTGGTGCGTTTTTCAACCATAAATGAGGTTAAACCGAATAATCCCAGGCAAGCAATGATGATGGCAAATGCTGAAAAAGAGGTAAAAATTAATCCGAGCCGGTTTTCCCTGTCGTAAAGCGCAAGAAGCGAATCTTCAAGGAAATGGTATTCAATCACATCATTGGGGCTGTATTCAAACCATGTGTTTTTGAGATGTTCGAGAGCTGACGGGATATTTTCTCTGTGAACTTTTATATTAACAACATTTACAGAACGTTCTCTCCATACCATCATAAGCGGTGCTATGGCCTGATGAAGTGAGTTGAAGTGAAAATCGGGAATAACACCAACAACCCTGAAATTATGAAAACTTGTACTTACGGTTTCATTCAATAGTTCATAATAATTGTCCGAATATCCCATTAATCTAAGCCACTGCCGGTTAACAATTACTGCAGTTTCTTCATCTGTAGGATAATCGCGCGAAAAAGCCCGTCCGGCCAGAAGATCGACACCCAACATTGAAAAATACTCAGGTGTCATGGGCCAAAATGTAAACTGCCTGCCTTCTCCATCCAGAACAATTGTTTCCTGCCAATGCACATTCCCGGGGATATTATTGGTCATGGCCATAGCTTCAATGTTGGGATCTGTAAGCAGCGCATTCCGGAAGCTCTCCCAGTTCTGTCTTATCTGAGCATTGGTGCGGAAATAAACTATGTTCTCCTTGTTAAATCCCTGGTCTTTCGACTTCAGATAATTAAGTTGTTCAAAAACAATTATGGTGCCGGCAATTAACGCTACAGAAACAGTAAACTGAAAGATAATAAGCACCTTGCGAAAGAATGCAGCCCCTTTCCCTTTTACGGTTTCACCTCGCAAGGTGGTTATGGGCTGAAAGGTTGAAAGATAAAACGCAGGGTAAATTCCACTTATGATTCCTGTGAAAAGGGCTCCTGCCAGAAACATTACACTTACTCTTGCAAACCCGATATTCCGCAGTGATACCTCAATATCTGCAATATAATTGAACCATGGCAGCAGTAACTCTACCAGTGCAAAACCAATGGTTACAGCAATTGATGTAAGAATTATACTCTCGGTCAGAAATTGAATAATGAGATTTTTACGGTTGCTCCCAAGTAGTTTTCTTATCCCTACCTCTCTTGCTCTGCCCGCTGATCGCGCTGTGGAGAGATTCACAAAGTTTATGATAGCTATAAGCATGATGAAAATGGCAATGGCAAGAAAAGCATATGATGTGGTTTTGCTTCCATGCAAAACCATAATTTCATGTGGGACAGTATTGGTAAAGTAAATATCTGCAACCGGTCTTAATTTTACTTTCCTGTCAAACTCCGCACCGAATAATTCATAAACATAATCCCTTATGACATACCTTACACTTTGCCTTAATTTTTCAATGTCGGAGCCGGGGTGTATTTTAATATACGTATGCTGATTCCAGTCGCCGGTACTTTCAAGAAAAGAAGGTGAGAATATGTCGGCAAATAACTCAAACGGAGCAATGGCGTCAATCTCGATGTGGAAACGTGAAATGTCTTCAATAACTCCGGTTACGGTAAGGTTGAACCTGTCCTGCAATCTTATTACTTCTCCAACAACATTGGTTCTCCCAAAAAGCCTGATAGCCTCGCTTCGTGTCAGAACAATAATGTTTTTGTCAGACATTGCATATTCTGCCGAACCTTCAATAAACGGAAACTCAAAAAAACTGAAAACGGTAGTATCGGCAAGTATCAAATGGGGAATCCTGAATACATTATCATTGTTTTGCACAGTAACAGGCGCATTATGCCCCCAACCGTTATTTAGTCGAAGAGTTTTTTCAATATCAGCCGATGCATCCTGTATAACTCTGCCATAAACAGGCCCCAGAATTCCCCAGTCTCCAAATTCTACACGATAAATATGCGGGTGATTTTTGTACCATCGATCATAAGAAAACTGCTCGTATAGGAATAAACTGATGAAAATAAAAAGAGCAATACCCAGACTAAAGCCAAGGATATTGAGCACCGAGTAAAACATTTGCTTGCTGATATTTCTTGCAGATGTTTTTATATAGTTATTTACCATCAGGGTTTTTGTTTTTGGTGTAAAGATAGTTTTCCTTTTAGTACCCAAAAAAACATGCCATTTATGTCAAGTAGCTTTAAATGAGATCGATATGATTTTTATTGTAAAAAACAGGAAGCTATATTTATTAATTTATGTTCGTAAATGAACAGAAATGTCCATTGAAGTACAGTAATTGAATTCAGTTTGAGTTGCCGGTATTTGAGGTAAATTTTTTTGTTATGAAAAACTTGTGTAAAACCAGAAACTATGCAACTTTTCTTTTGATTAAGTATAAGGGGTTTTGTATATTTGCACCACAATTTGTAATTAATCTAAATAAGCATAAGGGGCTTAAATAAGAAAAAATCTACCAACAAGAATAGTCCTTTTTTGTTATGAATTACAGTTAGACTGACCTTTTAAGGAAAAAATTAATGGCAGAAGATAAAAATAACGACATACTGGATGAACTAACCAGTGCCGAGTATAAATATGGCTTTTATACTGATATTGAAATGGATCAGGCCCCTAAGGGACTGAACGAGGATACCATACGTTTCATATCAGCAAAGAAAAATGAACCTGAGTTTATGCTTGAGTTCAGGCTGAAAGCTTTCCGCCACTGGCAAACTATGAAAGAACCCAAATGGGCTCATATACATTACCCTCCCATTGACTTTCAGGATATCATTTACTACTCAGCACCCAGGAAGAAGCCCAAATACGAAAGTATCGATGAAGTTGACCCCGAATTACTTGAAACTTTTGAAAAGCTTGGGATACCCCTGGAAGAGCAAAAGATGCTTGCAGGTGTTGCGGTAGATGCCGTAATGGATAGTGTTTCAGTAGCTACAACTTTCAGGGAAACCCTTGCAGAAAAAGGTATTATTTTCTGTTCCTTCAGCGAGGCGGTTCAGAAATATCCCGAACTCATTAAAAAATACATGGGTACAGTGGTTCCTTACACTGATAATTATTATGCTGCTCTCAATTCAGCAGTTTTCAGTGACGGATCGTTCTGTTACATACCCAAAGGAGTGAGATGCCCCCTTGAATTATCTACTTATTTCCGTATTAACGCTGCCAATACCGGTCAGTTTGAGCGTACACTCATAGTGGCCGAAGAAGGTAGTTATGTCAGTTATATGGAAGGTTGCACTGCACCCATGCGCGATGAAAACCAGTTGCACGCAGCTATTGTTGAAATCATTGCCATGAAGGATGCAGAAGTTAAATACTCTACTGTTCAGAACTGGTGGCCCGGCGATAAAAAAGGTCGTGGAGGTGTTTACAACTTTGTAACGAAGCGGGGAATCTGTGAAGGCGAAAATTCAAAAATCTCCTGGACACAGGTTGAAACCGGTTCTGCCATTACCTGGAAATATCCCAGTGTGATTTTGCTCGGTGATAACTCCAAAGGTGAGTTCTATTCCGTAGCGGTTACCAATAATATGCAACAGGCCGATACCGGCACCAAAATGATTCATCTTGGAAGAAACACCAAGAGCACCATTATCTCAAAAGGTATTTCGGCCGGTCAAAGCAATAACAGCTACCGGGGATTGGTAAAATCTTCGAGAAGAGCTGAAAATGCGCGCAACTTCTCTCAGTGTGATTCATTGCTGCTGGGTGATAAATGTGGCGCACATACTTTTCCCTATGTTGAGGCAGGTAACAGATCAACCATAGTTGAGCATGAAGCAACTACCAGTAAAATTTCTGAAGACCAGTTATTTTATTGCCTGCAAAGAGGCATGGATATGGAAGCAGCCATTGGCCTTATCGTTAATGGCTATGCTAAGGAAGTTCTGAATAAACTCCCCATGGAATTTGCTGTTGAAGCACAAAAACTATTATCTATTAGCCTGGAAGGCAGTGTTGGCTGATATAACTCAAAATACACTTCCCATTTTCTTTTTAAAAAATAGCTGTAAAAACATATTTATGAAAACATTAGCTTTTAAATCCAAAGTAGAAAACAACAAAATTTCAATTCCTGACGAAATGTTTGCTGATATTAAAGATATGAATCAAAAAGATGTGCGGGTAATTCTGCTTATGGAAGAAACAGGCGAGTTTAATGAGGAAGCCTTTAAAGAATTTGCCAAAATTTTCTTTACCAGGTATGCAACTAATCTGAAATCATTTAAAGAACTGATTGAAAAATCTAAAGAATAAAATAAAATGCTTAGTATCAAACATCTTAAGGTTTCCATTAACGGAAAAACCATATTAAAAGACTTTAATCTCGAAGTAAAGACAGGGGAAGTTCATGCTATTATGGGGCCCAATGGTACCGGAAAAAGTACCCTGGCCTCTGTAATTGCAGGCCGCGACCTGTATGATGTTGACGAAGGCTCCATAACCTATATGGGACATGACCTTCTTGAGATGGACCCTGAAATACGTGCCCGTGAGGGTATATTCCTTGGCTTCCAGTATCCGGTTGAAATACCTGGTGTCAGCATGGCTAATTTTCTCCGTACTGCCATTAATGAAAAAAGAAAATATCTGGGACTAGAACCACTTAGCGGTGCCGAATTCCTTAAACTCATGGAAGACAGGAAAAAGCTTGTGGATATTCATTCCAAGCTTACCAACCGCTCGGTAAACGAAGGATTCTCAGGTGGAGAAAAGAAAAAGAATGAAATTTTCCAGATGGCAATGCTTGAGCCCAAACTGGCTATTCTTGATGAAACAGA
>SKSE01000173.1 GCA_007118135.1 Bacteroidales bacterium
GAAGAAGTTTCGTTTCATCATCAACGGGCTCTTCCACAATGAAACCGGAAAGATCAACAATATTGGTTACATCAAATGGTTCGGTATCAACCGAACCAAGATCCATTTTACCTGCTGAACCTGCAGAAGTGAACCGCAAAACAAAACCGGTACCTTCTTTATCAAGCGTCAGATTATCAAAGCTGGCTGACCCATCCTGTAATATGATATTGTCATCATTTCCAAGTATTGCATCTTCTTCCGCAGAACCGTCAACATGCAGGGTTACGGAAACTTCCTGGTTCTCTTCAAGGCCGAGCGGTGTAACATTATCAAAAACATCTACACTTGCCACAACAATATTGGGAATTAATGCCGGCTGATCATCGTTGTTTCCTGTTACAACTAAGGGTTGCTGTAATATAAGCAGTTTTACAGCAGGCCCTGCAGCAACATTCACAAGGATTTGTTCTTCATTAAGTATAGTGGCTATGGTAACCGTAATGGTATGCTCGCCTGAAGTGTTTAGCACCAGACCGGAAATTTCTGCAACTCCATTAAGAAAGCTAATTTCTCCTTCAAAAAGAAGTCCACTACTACCTTCTGTTTCAATATTTGATGTAACAGTAACCTGGTACTCGCCATCAAGTATAAACGATCCGACGTCAAAAGCATTTGTTATTTCTAAATCAAATGATTGGCCTGCATCCAATTGATCCGGATCAGTCAGATCAAAGCCTGAAAGGTTATGGTTACGAAGAAAGGGATAATACTCTCCTTCAAAAATATTCCAGACGCTGCTAAAGTCCCAACCAGAAAAAGTAGTTTGGCTTTGCATTTGAGCGGTTGTTCTTCCTTGCCCTCCATCACTGGAAGATTGCCCTGAAGTTTCCGTATCCCAATATGACGCCGTAACAGTACCTGTATTATTACCTGAACCCAGTGAACCAACCAGACCTCCCACTTCAGAACCTGTTGCATCCACGAAGCCTGTTGATAAACAGTTAGAAATAACTGCCAGTTCTTCTGAACAACCTGCCAATCCCCCAACTTTTGACGCAGAAGAAGCAGAAATGCTACCGGCAGAGTGACTGTTTTCAATCTGTCCTCTACTATTGCAACCCACTAACCCACCTATTCTCTCGCTTGAAGACCCTCCTGATGCAATAACTTCAACATTGGAATAACAGCGACGTATAATAGGTCTTTCCCCTTCCTGGCCTTCAACTGATTCCAGAAAACTACTGTTAACACCTGCCAGCCCACCGACACCCATATTTCCGGTAACAGTGCCTGTAATGACAAAGCAGTCCCTGATTACATTTCGCTGGCTGCCTGTCACACGACCAACCAAAGCACCCACTGCATTGTTTCCCGTAACATTTGCATTTTCAAGCACAATGTTTTCTATACGTGTAAATTGTCCAAAATTTACATCTCCCGATGCAAAATGCCCGAATAACCCCACATTATCAGTTGAAGGTCGGTTTATGGTAAGATTGGAAATAGTATAATGTTGTCCATTATAAAATCCATTAAAAACCATCTCGGTGCCTCCTCCGCCAATGGGTTCCCAATTGGCATATCCGCTCAAATCAATATCTGCAGTTTGGATGAAATAGAATTGGGAACCAGGAGTAAGCATAGTCCTGATATTATCCAAATGCTCAGCTGTGGCAATCTGATAGGGGTTTGAAAGTGTTCCGTTTCCGCCTGCAAACTGCCCAAATAGATTAAATGTGGCAGCTAAAATGAGAATAGTTAAAGAGTAGGCTTTTCGCATATTATGGAATTTTATGTTTCTTTTGTTTTAATTATCGATACAATACAAGTGCTGTTATGCGCATTTGGTAGGGAAAAGGATATATTTTCCTTTATTTTTGCGCATAACAACCCATGCAAAGATAAATCTTTTTATTTTCCTTAAATACCGTGAATTACTTAGGTTTTATCCATTTAAAAATTCATTACACAAATTTCCAATAATTTAGTTGATATTCGCAGATAATTTATTAACACATTTGGGATAATAAATTAATCACAGTTTAAGTTATAAACTCAACTTTATTTTAATAAAAATGTAAATACCCCATCAATAGCTGCAAACCAAGAGGAAGTTGTTGTTAATTATTGCATATTTTAAGCATTACTTTAGCTCGAAGAATTGTGAATAAAAAGAAGAGGGTTTTGACGGCATTAGAAAAATCCATCAAAACCCACTGATATGGTTGTCCTACAAAGGATACAAAGATTTTAGTCCTTTCTGTTTAGATTATTACCCGCAATGCAAATACCTTCTCACCAACTTCATGGTTTCTTCGCGGTTGTAGGATATCTTTTCGCGGAGATTTTCGTCGCTGAATTCCAATAGTCGTTTTGCTGTGCCCTGAAGCAGGCTTTCGGTAAATACATCGTGCTGCTTAAAAATATCTGCCTGCCGGAGCAGATATTCGGCTGCGGTTTTGCAGGAGTATGGCAGTTGGGCCAGTTCATCCTGGCGCGACTTATGCTTTTCGTCAAAGATGTTTACATCCACGTAGGTTTTCTTTGCAAACTCCAGTCCGTCAGGCATTTCAAACCCGTGTCTTGCTCCAACACAAAGTCCTGCAATAAGCAGGTAAATGTCGGCTGAACCATCGGGGCAGCGGAATTCAAAGGTTGCTTTATCGCTGAAATCTATCTCGTGGGGTTCTTCGAGGGGGTTGGCCCTGGCTATCATATCGCCTGCTCCTACCCAGCCAAGGGGCACACGGATGAGTGCCGAGCGGTTGCGCTCGCCCCAGCATACATTGGTAGGAGCTTCCTGATGGGGTACAAGCCTGAAATAGCTGGTGGGGATGGTGTTGCCAAAGGCCGAAAGTGCCGGTGCAATATCCAGAATACCGGCAATTACTTTACGTGATACATCACTTACCTTACCATTTTCAAGGGTCACATTTTTGCCGTCCTTCATGGGACGCATGTGTATATGAAATCCGCTGCCCGCCTTGCCTGCTGTGATTTTAGGTGCATAACTGATGGTTACACCATACTGGTAACCTACCTCGCGCAGTATCCACTTGGCTATAATAAGCTGGTCGGCGGCATCCTCAACATTGGTGGGGAGAAATTCAATCTCGTTCTGCTCGTATTCGTGCTCATCGTCGGAGAAATTGCCCACTTCGGAGTGGCTGTATTTAATCAGGGCTCCGGTTTGTGCCATGGCCATCATGGCATCAACGCGAAGTTGTTCCCATTTTACAAAGGGTGCCGATTCATGATACCCTTTCTGGTCGGTAGCCTTGTATAGTTCGTCCTTTTCGCTGATGACGTAATATTCTATCTCGCCCATTACCTCCAGGCTGTATCCTGTTTTTTCAACCAACGCCTGGTGTGCCTTGCGCATAATGTTTTCGGGTGCACTGGCCAGTGGGTTTCCGTCCTTATCGTAGTATGAACAAAGAATATCAAGTGTGGGAACTTCAGCAAAGGGATTCAGGAAGGCGGTTTTGTAGCGAGGTACCACGTAGAGGTCACTGGAGCCGGCCTCAAGGAAGTTGAACAGGCTGCTGCCATCCACCCGCTCGCCGGTGGAGAGGATAGAGTCGAGGTGTTCGCGGCTCTGGATAACAAAGTTCAGTGCCTTCAGCCGGCCATCGCCTCCCACATAGCGAAAATTGACCATTTTGATTTCGTTGTTCTCAACATAATGGATCAGATCGGCTTTGGTAAAATCTTTGGCAGGCTTCTGAAGAAACCTTACCAGGGGGTTGGGATTCAGATTAAAAATACTGTTGTCCATACTTATTTGGTGCTTTTTTAAGGGTTTATAAGTGTTTTGAAAAAATTGCGGCCAAATTACAATAAAAAAATCAATCAGGAATTGGAATTCATACGAATTCGACCCATGGGAGATATTGTTATATGAAAAAGGATTGGAAAGTATTTACTTTTCCGCAAATTATAAATAAATCCTTATTTTTGGGGCCGAAATGCATTTTCTGTAAATCCATGCGCAATTCGGATTACCTTTTCTTTTTTTTACTGGTGCTGCTTTTTTCGGGTTGCACCTATCTGCGAGAGACTCCATCCTATCGTGAGGCTGAGCTTCAGGAACGTCGCGAAGCCCGGGAACGTGCAAGAGCACAACCAGCTCCTGCTGAAGCAAGTTTTTATGAAGAATATTCACATCGTCTGGGCTATACCCTTAACGGGAATGAAAACCCCGACCTGTTGCGTGAGGTTGCATCATGGTTGGGAACTCCTTATCGTTATGGCGGTACCACCAAAAGAGGTGCAGACTGTTCGGGATTTGCCAAGGCTGTTTACCGGGAAGTTTACGGTATCAACCTTGAAAGGGTAACGGTAAATATGGCCCAGAATTCACGAAGAGTTAACAAACGTAATCTCCGCGAAGGCGACCTTGTATTTTTCCGTATCAACAGCCGGCGGATTTCTCATGTGGGAATATATTTGAGCAATAATAAATTCGTTCATGCCTCCACATCAAGGGGTGTAATCGTAAGTGATCTTAGTGAAGATTATTACAGCAGGAATTTTGCCTTCGGCGGACAAGTGCCCCGGTAATTTAACCTAAAACAAATGCCGAAAGGGTACCAGCAGCCATTCGAATAATTTCTGGAGACGGGGGCGTTTTTGCCAGCTATGGATATCAAAGAGTTCTGATTCCTTAAGACTTTGGTTAAAATGGTGAACCAATTGCCGATTTAGACTTTTATTCTCGCCGAACAGGCATATCTCGTGCTGATACCGGAAGCTACGATAATCAAAATTAGCTGAACCAACCATAAAATATTTTCGGTCGGCAAGGAAAAGTTTGGAATGCAGGTTCTGTGGTAAATAAAAGTGGATATTTACTTTCTCCTCTGAAAGTTCTCCCAGGTATTTTCCGGATAAGACATCAAGGACATGTACATCGGATTTTTTCGGTATGATAATGTTTACTTTAACACCCCGCCTGGAAGCATCTATAAGGGCTTTTCGCAGGTTACTGCCGGGAAGGAAATAGGGTGTTTCAATAAAAATGTCTTTCTCAGCCTTTTGTATAAGTTCGAGGAATTTTCTCTGTATTGGTTGGTTCTTAATACTGGGCACATCCCTGATTATCTGATAATTATCAAAATCAATTTTCCTTGTGTAGGCAATTTTATCATACAAAAATTTATTGTAGATTTTCATGTTTTCCATAAAAACCCTTTTGAAAGCTTTGGCTATTTCACCCTGTATACGAAACATCGACTCCCTCCAATTGAGGGCATAACCGCTTATATTGGCTGAGCCGATATATGTAATCTCATCGTCGATGATAAGAATTTTTCGGTGGTCGCGCCTGTGATTTTTGGTAAAAGCATCCCAGCTTACTTTTATTTTCTTGAAGAACTTTACTTCACCTCCCAGATCAATAAGATCTTTGAAAAAGGCAAGGTTCGAAGAAGCTCCCCAGGAATCGATAAGCAGTTTGATTTTTACACCTTCGCGGCATTTTTTGATGAGATTATCGCGGAAACGTATGCCAATGGGGTCGTTTCTGAAACGGTATATTTCAAGATAAATGTATTTCCCGGCCTTCTGAATATCACTGAGCATGGCCGGGTAAAACTTAAGGGGATCGTAAAACAGCTTGATTTTTAACTCTTCCTCCATCTGAAATACAGATTAAAAACTCATCAGCCAAACATACTTTTTTTTCCGCAATTTAACAATATGGTATTCAAAATAATAACTGTCAGGTTGAAATAATTTTTTAAGGTTGTTTGAAAAAGCTTATTTTTACCTTCCAAAAAACATTATGCTGATCATCGGAATTGCCGGGGGTTCCGGTTCGGGAAAATCGACCGTGGTGAAAAAGATCGTAAACCGTCTGCCAAAAAACAGCGTTTCGGTTATTTATCAGGACGCCTATTACAAAGATAATGGACACCTTTCGCCCGAGGAACGGGCCAAGATCAACTTCGACCATCCCAGTGCCATTGAATTCAACCTTTTGGTGAAACACCTGGACATGCTGCGCGAAGGGAAAACCATTCCCATGCCTATCTATTCATACCTTACCTGTGCCCGGGCCCAGGAAACCATTCCGGTGGAGCCCAAAGAAGTGGTAATCGTAGAGGGCATCCTTATTATGTCGAACCCCCGAATGCGCGACCGCATGGACATCAAGATCTTTGTGGATGCCGACCCCGACGATCGCCTGATGCGTATTATAAAACGCGATATTGAAGAGCGTGGCCGTTCATTTATTGAAGTACTGGAGCACTATGAAAAATACGTTAAACCCATGCACCTTCAGTTTATTGAACCCAGCAAGCGATACGCCGAAATGATACTTCCACAGGGAGGTGAAAACCACGTGGCCATCGATATGATTGTTTCGCGCATACGAGTTGCCCAGGAAGCCAAACAAACAGCGAAGTGAGTTGTTACTTTGGTTTAGAGGTTGAGTATTTTGAATTTCAATTTGTGAACTTTTTTAGGCTATATAATATGGCTCATATTTATGCTTTTGAAAAATTAGATGCCTGGAAGGAGAGCCATTTAATTGCCTGCGACCTTAATTATATCTCTAAAAAATTGATATCTGAAACAAGAAAAAAAATTGAATTAATAACGAGACTTATTACTTCCTTGAGAAAATCAAGATTAACCTCCACACCTAAACTTCTAAACCATAAATATGATTTCACTATACAATTTCCACTCCCACTCGCATCATTGCGACGGCAAAGAATCAATGGAAGATTATGTTAAGGCTGCTATTGAAAAGAAATTCAAGGCCTTTGGTTTTTCGGCACACTCTCCCCTGCCCTTTCCTAATGAATGGAGCCTTACACCCGAAGCTTTTAAAAAATATGTTCAGGAAGCCCGCTATCTAATTGAAAAATATGGAAACGAGATTGATCTTTACCTGGGTCTGGAGATAGATTATATTCCGGGTCACTCAGATGATTTTGCCGGCTTTATGAAAAACACACCGCTGGACTACTGCATTGGTTCCATTCACCTGGTGCGTCATCCCGAAAGTGGTAAAATATGGTTTATCGACGGACCCCTTGAAGGTTATATTAATGGAGTGAATGAAATCTTCCAGGGTGATTACCGCGCTGCTGTTACAGCATTTTACCGGCAAACCATCGATATGATAAAAACCCAGAAGCCCGATATCATAGGGCATATCGACAAGGTGAAGATGCACAACAAACAACGTTGGTTTAACACTTCCGAAACCTGGTACCAGGCCTTGATTGATGAAACCCTGAAAGTGGTAGCCGAAAGCGGCTGTATTGTGGAGCTCAATACCCGCGGAATTTACAGCGGAAAATTAGATGAATACTTTCCATCCAGCGATATTCTTAAAAAATGCCTTGACCTTAATATCCCCATGATGGTAAATACCGATGCCCACCACCCTTCACAACTCGATATGCACTTCAATGAAGGCCACCAACTGCTCAAAGAAATCGGGTTTAAAAGTGTGAAGACACCGTTCTTTGAAGAGGGTTTATAGGTTGATGGGTTTTGAAAATATTCTTTTCTTTTATTAAAATTATAATTTCTTTGGATCATGACATATTCATTTAGTTTTGAAAAGTTAGATGCATGGTAAGAAAGCAGAGCGGATCTGGAAAAAACAGCCAGCCTAATCGGGGCCCTGAGGAAATCCCGCATCACTGCCAAGTCCTAAACCCATCAACTTATCAACCCATAAACCCATAAACCTATCAACCTTTTTTTTACCTTTGCCCCCTAACCGAATACATCAATGAGCGACGCCATAAAACACGAGTGTGGAATCGTGCTTCTTCGATTGCTGAAGCCCCTCGAGTATTACCTTGCAAAATACGGTAC
>SKSE01000065.1 GCA_007118135.1 Bacteroidales bacterium
ATTTAATTAATGGCAATACAGGTTGAAATAACCAGAAAAGAAGTGCTTAAAGTTATCAGTGAGTTCAAAAAGAATTATAACTATGACTTTGAGAACTATGCCGAATTATCTTTTAAAAGACGTATCGAGTATCTGCTGGTAAGCCACAATCTTACAGGGATAGAAGAACTGCTGGCAAAAACATCTGCTGATGAAACCTATTTTCGCAAATGTATAAACGATATTACTGTTAATACCACTGAGCTTTTCAGAGACCCGGATGTTTGGCAGAATTTAAAACAAAGCGTTTTTAATAATCTTAAAGATAAACGTAGAATAAATATCTGGCATGCTGGTTGCTCAAGTGGAGAAGAGGTTTACTCCACCCTGATTATGTTGAACGAATTAAATATGTTAGATAAATCAAATGTTATTGGAACTGATATCAATACCGATATTCTTCAGAAAGCCAACGATGGTATTTTCAACAAAAGGTTTAATCCATGTTATTTCGAGAATTTTGATAAGGTGATGAATGGAGTCGCAAAAAACAATGGCAGTATTCCCCATATTCTATACAGCAAATATTTTGAGTTGGATGAAGTAACGAAATTATACAGGGTTAAGAAATTTTTGCGCGAAAAGGTTAAATTCAAATATCATAATCTGGTGGATGGTGCAGCTTTTTGCAAGTTTGATCTCATTTTTTGCCGAAATGTCATCATCTATTTTAATACGGAGCTTCAAAGCAAAGTGGTTTCCTTATTTCATGAGAGTCTTTTTAACCAGGGAATGTTACTGGTAGGTGTGCATGAAAATATAAGCTATTTGCCTGTGGGGAGTAAGTTTGAGTCGAAAATAATGAAAGGCCTTTATGTCAAAAAATAATAAAGGTTAAAACCAAGAGTACCTAACAAATTGGTATTAGATTTGTTACATAGATAATTCATTTAATATAGATATTCTATGCGAAAAATCACTCTTTATATAAGCATTCTGATTTTACTCTTAATTCCCTTACATTCTTTTGCAGATGATGATGAAAGTGTGCGTGATTTGCCGTTTCGCGAACGCGTGTATGTAGGAGGATATATTGGTTTGCAGATTGGAACCATTACAGCTATTGTTGTTTCGCCAACTGTTGCCTACCGGTTTTCCAATCGTATTACATCGGGATTGGGAGTAACATACCAATATTACCGCGATACCGGTTTCAATATTTGGACAGACGGCCCACAGTCAACAATTACTACAAATATTTACGGGGGAAGCCTTTTTTTAAGGTACAATGTTACCCGGCAGTTTTTTGCCCAAACGGAATTTGAAGCTATGAACGTTGATTCCAGGATTGGGAGCCCCTTGTCAGGAAGTGATGGCAGAATGTGGGAGTATAATTATTTTGCCGGAGGCGGTTATCGTGCCCCGTTAAGCCCGAGAACCTTCCTTAATCTTATGATTTTGTATAATTTCAACTCAGAGAGTCAGATACATAATCAAAATCCGGTTATACGTCTGGGAGTTGATGTCAGATTATGATAAACAATTTTTGATATTATAATCCTGGCTTTTAAGCCTTTTCATTTATTGCTTACTCTTATCTTTTTTGCTTGTAAGAGTATGACTTTTTACCCTATGCAGACCTTTATGTTTTTCTTACCTGTTTGTAAACATTTTGGTTTATATTGTTGTTGCACTTTGTTAAGAAAACCAGCAAATAACGATAAATTTGTTAAAAATCAAACAACTAAAAACTAATTCTTTATGAACAACGCTCAATTCTTTTTTGATCGTCCTCAAAACGAACCAATCTATTCCTACACTGAGGGCACACCCGAAAGGATTGCCCTTGAAAAAGAACTGGAAAGGCAAAGCAATACAAAAATTGAAATTCCGCTCATCATTGGCGGCAAGGAGGTAAAAACCGGCAATATAGGCAAGGTTGTAAGTCCTCATAACCATCAGAATGTTATTGCTACCTATCATCAGGCAGGTGAGGAAGAAGTGCAGATGGCTATAGATGCAGCTCTTAAGGCACATAAGCAGTGGTCGGTTATGTCGTGGGTAGAAAGGGTGTCAATCATTCTTAAGGTTGCCGAACTGATCAGTAAAAAGCACAGAAATCTTATCAATGCTGCTACCATGGTTGGACAGGGAAAAAATGCCTTTCAGGCCGAAATTGATGCAGTTTGCGAAACCATCGATTTTATCCGTTTCAATGCACATTATGTTTCAGAAATCTATAATGATCAGCCACACAGCGAAATAGGAAATCTTAATCGTGTTGAATACAGACCGCTTGAAGGTTTTGTATTTGCTGTAACTCCATTTAATTTTACGGCCATTGCTTCCAACCTTGCTCTCGCTCCTGCAATACTTGGCAATACGGTTGTTTGGAAGCCCGCCACTACAGCGCTTTTGTCAAACTATTATCTCATGCAGATTTATAGAGAGGCAGGATTACCCGATGGTGTTATAAACTTCATTCCCGGACCGGGTTCACAAGTAGGTGATGTTGTTTTAAACCACAAGGATCTGGCAGGTATTCATTTCACCGGAAGCAATGGTACATTTAACCATTTATGGAGAGGAGTTGCCAATAACCTGGAAAATTATCGCTCCTATCCTCGTGTTGTGGGAGAAACCGGTGGTAAAGATTTTGTTTTTGTTCATCCCTCTGCCCGACTCGAAGAAGTGGCAACTGCATTGGTAAGGGGGGCATTTGAATATCAGGGACAAAAGTGTTCTGCAGCTTCAAGAGCCTATATCCCTGAAACCATGTGGCCTGAGCTAAGAAAGAAGATTGAAAGAAACATCAGAATGATTAAAAAAGGGGATGTTAAGGATTTCTGCAATTTTGTAAATGCAGTAATTGACCGCAAAGCCTTTAAAAACATCACAGGATATATCGATAAGGCAAAAGAATCATCTGAAGCTGAAATTGTTGCCGGCGGTAATTATGATGATTCTGTGGGTTATTTTATTGATCCCACGGTAATTAAAACCACCAACCCGCATTTCCTTACCATGGAAGAAGAAATCTTTGGCCCGGTGCTTACCGTTTACGTTTACAAAGATGATGAGTTTGAGCAAACGCTGGAACTTTGTAATAATACTTCACCATACGGCCTTACCGGATCCATTTTTTCTCAGGATCGTTATGCAACAGTTAAAGCATGCCAGATTCTGCGTTACGCAGCAGGTAATTTTTACATGAACGATAAACCCACAGGTGCGGTAGTTGGCCAGCAGCCTTTCGGTGGTTCACGCCAGTCAGGTACCAATGATAAAGCCGGTAGTTACCTGAATCTGTTGCGCTGGATTTCACCACGAACCATTAAGGAGACTTTCCTGCCACCAACAGATTTCCGTTATCCGTTTATGCATGAGAAAAAGTGCGGATGCTGATTTTTAAGTAATCGAAAAGGTATTCGATAAAAAGAAATGCCCCGAAACTATTGCCAAGCAATATTTCCGGGGCATTTTCATATTCCTGGCTTCAGCATTCTTTCATGCACTTCAAAAGCAAACCTGTTATGTGTTCTTTTCTTTCAAAGATGAAGTTATTGAAATCTTCTTCACTCATCTCATTGCGATCCATGATTAATGACCTGATGGCAAATGGAAAAGTAATAAGGCTGATCATGTCAACAAAAAAGTGCGATGGGTCGGTACGGCGGATAGTTCCGGCTTTTCCTTCATCTACAATTTGCTGACTGAATTTTTCTGTACCATAAAGATTGCTGATAACCTTCATCTGGGTGATTTTTTCCTGGCTACGGTGTATAATGGCCATAAAGAATGGAACCAGCAGAGGGTTGGAAGTCAGCATGTCAATATAAGCATCAACATATTTCCGGACTTTCTCTTCAAGCCCCAGATCAGAATCAAGAATCTTAAGCAGATCCTTTGTGTTCTCTTTTACCAGATTGGTAAAGATAGCGTCAAAAAGATTTTCCTTACTGCGGAAATAATAATTCATCAAGGCCAGATTGATGCCGGCCTTGGATGCAATGTCCCTGACACTGGTGCGGTCTACTCCCTTTTCCATAAAAAGTTCTGTAGCAGCATCAAAGATCTTTTGCTCTGTGTTTTTATTTTTTGCCATTGCGTTAGTTTGTTATATGATTTACTTTGTGTTGGAATATTTCGCAAAATTAGGAAAAATATTGTTTTAAACTAGATTTTAAACAGTTGAAAAGCAGTCATTTTAGTAATTATTCCGAAATTCTTTTCAAAATGCCCTGATTGCTTCATGATGGAACCATGAGCAAACCTAAAATGCTGCTTTTCGATGAATTTAATTAATTTTACCGTTCCCGAATTTTAATATCAGTCGGGTTTATTGAGTTTTATGAAATCATCTAATTATAATTCATGGTAAAGTTTTTTAGAGCGAATCATCCCCTGACACTTTCCTTGCTTAGTGGCGTTTTACTTTCATTGAGCTGGCCTGCACGAGGTGTTCCGCTTTTAATTTTTGCTGCTTTGGTTCCACTTCTGCTGGCCGAAGATCATATTTTACGTAACAGGGAAAAATTTAATCGCTACTCTGTATTACTTTATTCATGGCTTACATTTGCTGTTTTTAATGCACTTACTACATGGTGGATAGTTTTTGCTTCGGTACCCGGAGTTTTAATGGCAGTTTTCCTGAATTCCTTTTTCATGTCTGTCCCATTTGCCCTAATGCATGCTGCCCGCAGAATATGGCAGGGCAACCAGGGCGCATTATCTTTATTGATATTCTGGCTGAGTTTTGAATACTTGCATCTTGACTGGGATTTAAGCTGGAGCTGGCTAAACCTGGGTAACGCTTTTGCTACGTTGCCCATGTGGGTGCAATGGTATGAATATACAGGCACTTTGGGTGGTACTGCATGGATCATAATTCTTAATTTATGTTTCTTTTCACTTTACAAGGCCTGGTCGACACCTTTACAGAAAATTATTGTACAAGGAAGCCTGGATACCACCGAGGATACGGAAAAGCAACGACGTGAGATATACCTGAAAAACCTGGAACAGTATCGACTGGTTAAAAAAAGAGCGATTATGGGGCTGGTTACATTTTTCTTTTTAATTACCCCCACTGCCATATCACTTGTGATTTGGAATCGTTTTGAGATGCCTGATGATCCTGTTGAGGTAGTTGTAGTTCAGCCGGGTCGTGATCCGTATCTGAGACCTTCATCCGAATCAGAAGCCCGTCAATGGGTAGATGAAATGATCACCCTTGCCAACTCGGAGATTACCCACCAAACCAGGTTTGTGGTTGCACCGGAAGCAGCACTTCCGGTAAATCTGTGGTTACATAACAAAGAAGGGCATTATGGATATTCTGCCTTAAAGGGTCATGCAATGGCTCATGATTCTCTTACATGGGTTGCGGGAGTTATGATGTACAGGCTGTATGAACCTGGGGATGAACTTTCAGAAACAGCAAGGAGTTTCGGCAATGATGATCCTCGCCATTTTGATGGTTACAATGCTGCATTAATGGTTGACTCCGATGGAAATACTGATAAATATTTTAAATCCAAACTGGTACCCGGTATCGAGCGTATGCCTTTTGCACGTTATCTTGGACTGATAGGTAAGGCGGTGGAGTATTTTGGTGGCACAGCAGGTAGTATGGGTGTGCAGGATTACAGAGGAGTTTTTACGGGTATGGACGGCACAAAAGTCGCTCCGGTTATCTGCTATGAGTCTATCTATGGAGAATACCTCAACGATTACATCAAAAACGGGGCAGAACTGATATTTGTTATTACCAACGATGGATGGTGGAGAGATACACCCGGTTACAAGCAACATAATCAATATGCCCGGCTAAGAGCAATAGAAACACGCAGGAGCATTGCAAGGGCTGCCAAAACAGGAATCTCGGGATTTATTGACCCAAGGGGGGAAATGTACGAACAAACTCCCTGGTGGGAGCCGGCAGTAGTAAAACAGGAAATCCACAAAAATTCTGAGATGACGTTCTATGTAAAAAACGGGGATTATCTTGGCAGACTCTCTGTTTTCTTAACGATATTGCTGATTCTTTATATGATATCTCAAAGGATTATCAGACGAAAAACCGGCACAGGCAGATTATAACAACTAATTCAGTTTGGGAAACTTCTCAAAAAAGCCGGCTGTATTTTCTGCGGCCTCTTCAACGGTATAGAACTTTAATCCCAGTTCGCTTATGATTTTTTCATTGGAAAATTCATAACGACTATTGGCGCTACGGGCAGTTTCTTTGGTTATCAGGGGGTTGCTTCCAGTAACGAGGCTTCTGATTTTTTCCATTCTCCATGCAATTTCGCTGAGCGTCCTTCCTGCTTTGAAGAATGGAGGTTTTACTTTAGCATGGTGTGCAAATATCTCAAAAAGCTTTTTATAACTTATATTTTCACTGTTCAGAATGTATCTTTCATCATGAATATCGCTTTCTGTAAGTTCTTTCATTGCTTTTGCCACATCACGGGCATCAACAAAACCTGTAGAACCGCTGCTGTAAAACCTAAGTCCGTCTTTTACCGTGGTAAAAAGCCTGGCACTGGAACGGTATGGATCGCCAGGGCCAATGATTACGGAAGGATTGACTATTACAACCTTTAATCCTTCCTCCGAACCACGCCACACTTCCCTTTCAGCACCAAACTTACTTATGGAGTAATAGGAATTTTTTCTTGATGTTTTCCAGATAAGTGATTCATCAACCCAGGTGCCTTTGTCAGGGCGACCAACAGCGGCTATGCTGCTGCAATGACAGAGTTTTTCCACGTTTTCCAGCAAACACGCATTAACCAGGTTAGCAGTTCCGTCAATATTGATCTTTAGCATTTTGGGCCTTTCTGATGGAACGAAGGATACCACAGCGGCGCAATGGTATACGTTCTTTACTCCCTGCAATGCATCGCGCAAACTAAAGATGTCGGAAAGGTCCCCGTCAACCCATTCAATAAGATTGAATTGGTTCTTGTAATTTTCGGGATTATACCATTCAAAAATCTTTTCTGCAATATCAATGCGGCTCCCCTTGCGTTTTAGCGCACGCACTTTTTTTCCTTCAAGGGTGAGTTCGTATAATAGATGTGAGCCAACCAGCCCGGTTCCTCCTGTTAGAAGTATCATAACGCAAACCTAATGATTTTTTGGCAGTTTTGTTCCTCAAATAAACCTGAAAATGTGCAGTTTTTTAACTCATAGTATGTAATTTTGCATGCTTGAGCTTTAATACATATACAGACATGTCAGGGAGTTTTCCGAAACATCTTTTTGTATCCAATATTCAGGAGTCTAAATTTTTCAGAAACGTACCTGACTTATGTGAAATACTAATTTTAACCTAATACAGAACAGAGAAAAATGAATTTTGTTGAAGAACTGAAATGGCGTGGCATGATCCACGATATTATGCCGGGTACCGAAGAGCAATTACAAAAGGAAGTTACTGCAGCTTATGTGGGAATAGACCCTACCGCAGACTCACTTCATATCGGACACCTTGTGAGTGTTATGATGTTAAAGCATTTTCAGGTTGCCGGTCATAAGCCCATTGTTTTGGTAGGCGGAGCAACCGGAATGATAGGTGATCCTTCTATGAAATCATCGGAACGTAATCTGCTGGATGAAGAAACCCTGCGCCATAACCAGGAATCCATCAAGCAACAGTTAAAACATTTTCTCGATTTTGAAAGTGATGCTCCCAACAGGGCTGAAATGGTCAATAACTATGACTGGATGAAAGATTATACTTTTCTGGATTTTATTCGTGATGTGGGCAA
>SKSE01000289.1 GCA_007118135.1 Bacteroidales bacterium
CAAATGCGTAATTCTGGGGTGGCGAACCGATGTTGGATAATCCTTCCCTGAATTCAGAAAAGTCTTTAGCCCTGTTCATCATTTTCAATGCTTTCAGGGGTGTGCTTTCGGGTTTAAGGGCCGTCCAGCTCATAGCATGAGCGGAAGGGTAGTTCCCGAAAGTAAAATTATCACTGTAAATATGCAGTACCGGACCATGGTGTGTGTATCTTACTGTATCTGTAAAGGTTCCTTTCCCCCGGATTTTGATTTCTTCTATGCGCAACGTCAATGGATGCCACTGATTTTCGTAAAAATACCTGAGATTTTCATCATCCAGTTCGATTTCAAACATATCTACCACGAAATTGGTACTGGCAGTATTTCCCCAGGCAATGTAGTTGTTAAAACCCATTACCACGAATGGGGCGCCGGGCAATGTAACCCCGTATACGTTGATGCCGGGTGCATTCATCTGCATTTCGTACCACATTGATGGCAGGCTAAGTGGCTGATGTGGATCGGTGGCAAAAAGTGCATTCCCGGTTTTGCTGCGATCTGGAGAAACTGCCCAATTGTTGCTGCCGATTCCTTCAGGAATAGTCTCCAGAAGGTTTTCAAAAACAAATTTAGGGATGAATTTGTCATCAGGTGACAGTGGTGGTTGCAGGTCAAATTGCCATGCTGTATTCCTGCTTATAATAGGCTCTGCCCCTTCATAGTATCCGGGGAAGAGAGCCAATACTGCATCCTTACCCCACATGGCTTTCATATGAGTCAGGTTATTGGCCTGTGTCCTTAAACTGAGAGTACGGCTGATATTCATTGCCATCGCAATGGTTTTCATTGGCGTCCACGGCTGTGGCTCATAGTCGAGCAATTTGTATTCAAAAGGATAATGTCTGGGCTTCAGTTGGCGGATCCATGTGTTTACTCCTTCGGTGTATGCTTCAAGAATGGTCATTAACTCAGGATCATTCTCAGCCAATTCATATAGCTTATCAGCACCATATGTCATACCCACCCGTCTGAGGTAACGGTCGAATTCCAGGGCCCTTTCGCCAACTATTTCAGATACCCTGCCCAGTCCGGCATGAGCCGTAAACTCCATTTGCCACAACCGGTGCATTGCAGTTATATAACCTACGGCGAAATAAAGATCCCGGTCGTTTTGGGCGAAAATATGAGGTACACCACGTTGGTTAAATACAATTTTCACATCATCTGAAATATACTCTGCTATGATTTCTCCTGATTTGGGTATATCAGAAATAAGTGCATTTTGCCAGATGCCTTTTATGGGGTCAAGAAACTTTCCCGGTGGGGGAATTTGCCCCAGCCGTGAATTAAGCAATATCAGGGTGGCTATGGTAAGGACAAAAAATAAGGTGAGTTTGATTTGGTTTCTCATAGAAAGTGAATTCGTAATTACTTTAGACTTTCAAAAAATAAATTTAATGATTTTTTCCTTGCTTTCCGGGATAAATTAAGAGCGCAGAAAAGCCTATCTTTGCTCAGAAATTAGCTTTTGAAGTTCCTTTCATCAGATTAACAAAAATCCCATTAGCATTGGGTTTGCTTAAAAATAATAAGAAACTATTGATATGACAGAGAAGAAAGTAAGGGTTAGATTTGCCCCCAGTCCCACAGGTCCATTGCATATAGGAGGTGTTCGTACCGCTTTGTATAATTATTTATTTGCCAAAAAGCAGGGAGGTGATTTTTTGCTTCGCATAGAAGATACCGACCAGAACCGTTTTGTGCAGGGTGCCGAAGAGTATATTATGGAGTCGCTTAAATGGTGTGGTATTCAGTGGGATGAAGGTCCGGGCAGGGATGGCCCGCATGCGCCTTACCGTCAGTCGGAACGAAAGGATCTGTACCGCCAGTATGCCATGCAACTTATAGAAAGTGGAAATGCTTATTATGCTTTTGATACAGCAGAAGAATTGGAAGAAATGCGCAAGCGTATTGAAGCAGAAAAGGGTAATGCACAGTATGACGCCACCACACGGGGCAGCATGAAAAACTCGCTCACTTTAAACAAGGTCGAAACAGTTGCCATGCTTGAATCGGGTGCGCCTTATGTAGTAAGGTTTAAAATGCCGGAGAATGAGGAGGTAGTCATGCAGGATATTGTCAGGGGTACCGTTAAAGTAAACACATCTCAACTTGATGACAAAGTCCTTTTCAAAAGTGACGGTATGCCCACCTATCACCTGGCTAATGTGGTAGATGATTATCTTATGGAAATATCTCATGTGATAAGAGGGGAGGAGTGGTTACCATCCTTACCCTTGCATGTTTTATTATACCGGAGTCTGGGCTGGGAAAGCAATGTGCCGCAGTTTGCCCATTTGCCCTTATTGCTTAAGCCTGATGGAAATGGAAAACTGAGCAAACGCGATGGTGATCGTTTGGGTTTCCCTGTTTTTCCTTTGATGTGGAATGACCCCAAAAGTGGTGAGATTTCATCCGGCTATCGTGAGTCGGGGTATTTTGCCGATGCATTTGTGAATATGCTTGCATTGCTGGGCTGGAACCCGGGAACTGACCAGGAATTATTCAGCATGGTTGAACTTGTGAATGCTTTTTCATTGGAAAGAGTAGGCAAATCCGGTTCTAAGTTCGACCCGGCCAAAGCCAAATGGTTCAATCATCAGTATCTTTTGAAAAGAGATAATAAGGATGTTGCAGTATTGTTTGATCTGATCCTGAAGGACAGGGGTGTTTATGAACCCATCGAAAAAGTTACCAGAATTGTATCCCTGGTTAAAGATCGTGTAAACTTTGTGCATGAAATATGGGAGCAATCGGCTTTCTTTTTCAATGCACCCGAATCTTACGATGAAAAAACGGTTCAGAAAAAGTGGAAAGAAGATACTCCTGATATACTTAATCAGGTAACTGATGTTTTAAAAAATCTCGAACCATTTACTGTTGAAGGCATCGATAAAGCCCTCCACGATTATATGGAACAGCATGAAGTGGGCGCAGGTAAACTTATGATTGCACTTAGACTGTCATTGGTTGGTGCCGGAATGGGCCCCGATCTGAAGGAGATCATGGTGCTGCTCGGAAAGGAAGAAGTTATTACGAGGATAGAAAAAGCGATCAGGGTTATTTCTTAAGCGTCATTTTTACATACTCATCCAACTGCCTGTACCATTCTTCGCCGTATTTGCGGGTCAGTGATTCTTTAAGAAATTCGTAAATACGAACATTGAGTTTTTTTCCGTATTTACTTGCCGGTTCGCAAATGGGCCAGCGATGGTAGTTTACAGCTTCGTAATTGGAATATCTGGTGATTCTTACGGGGTATAAATGACAGGAAACAGGTTTCTTGAAATCGATCTCTTTCTGTTCCCAGGCTTTCTCAATGGCACATTTTGCAATGTTATTCTCATCAAAAAATACGTAGGCACATTCCTGTTTATTTACCAGCGGAGTGGTAAATTCACCATCAATGTCTTCAACAAATTTTCCTGATTTTTCAATGGTTTCAATACCTTCCGGGCGCATATAAGGTTTTACACGGCTGAAGATATCCTCAAGGATTTTTGTTTCTGATTTCTCAAGCGGAGCACCGGCATCGCCATGAACGCAGCAACCACCATGACAGGCAGGCAGGTCGCAGACAAAATACTCGGTGTATAGCTCATCGGAGATAAGCGTATCATCAATGATTATCATGGCGCAAAAGTACACATAAAACTATTTGGATACGTTTTAAATACAGCCGTTTGGAAATATAGTACTTTAAGAATAAGGCGGTAAATGGTGAATCCGTAATAAATTGCCGTTAAAGATTTTTTGTGAAATAGGAAAAAATGACTTTACTTTACGCCTTGTTTCAAAAAAACTACATAAGCTAACCATAACACGTCTATGACAAATAAGACCAGGCGCCCAACCTTGTTTCAGGCATTGATTCCGGTAATTTTTCTTACATCCCTCATATCCATCAATGTTTTTATTTTCGGTGATGATTCCTTGTTTGGTTCCAACCAGATCGTGCTGATATTATCGGCTTCGGTGGCAGCCATTGTGGCCATGAGCCTTGGGCACAAATGGCTGGATCTTCGGGCCGGTATTGTTAAGAGTATAGGGTCGGCTATGACGGCCATTCTTATCCTGCTTCTTATTGGATCGCTGGCCGGTACCTGGCTGTTGGGAGGGGTTGTACCCGCAATGATCTATTATGGTTTGCAGATTTTGAATCCAACCATATTTTTACTGGCAGCGTGCGTGGTGAGTGCTATAGTTTCTCTGGCAACAGGTAGTTCCTGGTCAACAGTTGCAACACTTGGGGTGGCTCTGCTTGGAATCGGACGTGCACTGGGTATCCCGGATGGGGCCATAGGTGGCGCCATCATTTCAGGTGCTTACTTTGGTGATAAAATGTCGCCCCTTAGCGATACCACAAACCTTGCTCCGGCCATGGCAGGTACCGATCTGTTTACCCATATCAGGTATATGGCCTGGACAACCATTCCGTCCATTTCCATTGCATTGATCATTTTTCTAATCATGGGTTTGAGAAGTTACGGCAGTTCAGAATATGGTGATATTACCCCGGTGCTGAGCGCCATTGATAATACCTTTTTCATCTCCCCCGTTTTATTTCTTGTGCCTGCACTGGTCATATTTCTTATTATAAGAAAAGTTCCTGCACTTCCGGCTCTTTTCATCGGTACTCTCGCAGGTGCTGTATGTGCACTGATATTTCAGCCTCAGATTATTCAGCAGGTAAGTGGCATGGATGAGAAATTTCATGTGGCAGCTTATATTGCCATTATGAAATCAATGTATACCAATATCAATGTAGTTACCGATCATGAAATGGTAAATAGCCTGCTTTCAACAGGTGGAATGAGCGGAATGCTTAACACAGTGTGGCTCATTATTTCTGCTATGATCTTTGGTGGTATAATGGAGTCAAGCGGATTATTGCACAGAATTACAGAAGCGGTTATCAAGCTTGCACATAACACCGGGTCACTGGTGGCTTCTACTGCCGGTACATGTATCTTTTTCAATGTTACTGCCAGCGATCAGTATTTGAGTATAGTGGTGCCAGGACGCATGTTTGCTGAAACCTACCGTGAACGGGGATTGAAACCCCAGAATCTCAGCCGTACACTGGAAGACAGTGGTACGGTAACTTCTGTGCTGGTGCCCTGGAATACTTGCGGGGCAACACAGGCAACCGTTTTGGGCGTTCCCACCCTGGTATTTCTTCCCTATTGCTTTTTCAATATTATCAGTCCGTTTATGACCATTACTTTTGCGTATCTTAATATAAGGATATCACGGTATAAATCAAAGGAAGAAGCAATGGAAGATAAATCCGCTGTGGTATAGAACCAAAATTTTTATTGTCTGGAAGTAATAACAGGCTTTGACAGATTTTTCAGATTTTCTGGAGAGTTTTATAAATTCTTTTTACTATTTCTGACTCTTTTTCCCAGCTAAGATCTTCAGAAGCTTTTTTGCAGTTTTCCTTCAGATTATCCATAAGTTGCTTATCGGCCGTCATGTCAGAAATCAATCGGGCAAGTTCCCGGGCATCATTATTCGTAAGTATTTTACCAACCTTATATTTTTCTACAACAGCCTTCATTTCCGGCAAATTGGTTATGATAGACGGTACATTTGCATGTATATAATCAAAAAGCTTGTTGGGTAAAGCATATTCATAATTTTTCCCCATTGCTTCCTCGATTGACAAACCCAGTAAAGCCTTTTGGGTATATGCCGGTAATACTGTATAATTTACACGTCCTGTAAAAAATACTTTATGCTCAACATTTAACTTTTTTGCCCGGCTTTTTAATTCTATTTCGATATCACCATTACCAATAATAACTAAAATGAATCCTTCCAGGAATTGCATGCAGTCAGTTGCCATTTCAAGCCCTCTACCCAGGTTAAGGCTTCCCTGATAAAGGATTATTGCAGGATGTTGCATAAATTCCGGCAAATCGGTATAAGGAATAGTTCGATTTTTTTCCGGTACATTTCTTACTACATGAAACTCCTTGCCGAACAAAACCTTATATTCTTTTGCAATTGACGGACTTACTGTAATACCTTGGGTTATGCGTTTTACACAGATTCTCTCCAGCCACGACCAAAACTTCATCACAAAGGGTTTGTGAAGTATTTCGGGACTTTGAGTAAAATATTCGTGGCTATCGTAAATAAGTTCTTTTCTTCTCAAAAAAGCCACAAGGGTATTTGCAGGTAGAGTATCAAGATCATTGGCCGTAAGGATGTCTGCACGGCAAAAAAGTAAATAAAAGAAGAGCCGGATATTAAACTCAGCGTAGAACAGAAACTTCTTTTTGAAAATTACCGGAAGCCGCATTATTTTTGAGTAATCAGGGTTGCTGACCTGCTGTTTTGTTTTTTTCCCAAGTATCAATACTTCAAAACCGGTTTCATGAAGTGTTCGTGCCATTTTATGTACACGATGATCTGAAAAAACATCATTTGTAACTGACAGAATTACTCTTTTGTTAAGGGATTTAGGATTACCGTGGTCTTTCATTCCGGTTTGATTACTGATTGGCTTCTTCTTCCCTGGATGTATTTATATAATAATCGGGGTTAAGATCTACCACCTTACCACCATCGCATCGGAAAATCCTTCCCGGAAACTGTTCAAAAAGCGTGTAATCATGGGTTGCCATGAGTATTGCCCTGCCTGTTTTGCTGATATCAACCAGCAGTTCCATAATGCCCAGACTGGTTTCGGGGTCAAGGTTACCGGTGGGCTCATCGGCCAGAATTATATCGGGATCGTTAATCAACGCCCGGCCGATAACAACCCTTTGTTGTTCGCCCCCCGATAGCTGGTGAGGCATTTTAAACCCTTTGGTTTGCAAACCCACCTTTTCCAAAACATCTTCAAGGCGTTCTTCCATGGCAATTTTGTCGCGCCAGCCGGTGGCATTCATCACAAACAAAAGATTGTTTCTCACGCTGCGGTCGTTCAAAAGCTGAAAATCCTGGAATACTATTCCAATCTTTCTGCGCAGGAAAGGAATTTGTTTATCACGTAATTCCTGAAGATTAAAGCCGGCCACTTGTGCTTTACCATCTACCAGGGGCAGATCGGCATACAAAACCTTCATGAGAGAACTTTTTCCGCTTCCTGTACGGCCAATCAGGTAGCAGAACTCACCTCTTTCAATGCTCATGTTTACATCGGAAAGGATCAGCTGGTTTTTCTGGAAAACAGATATTTTTTCAAGTTCAATTATAGTGTCAAGGGGCATGGGAGTCTCAATTATTTTGTGAAAGTACAAAAATAATGAAGAAAGTGGTTAATGCGCGGGTGGGTTTTGAAAGAATGATTTATTGTTGAATTGTTAGTTCATTGATGTTAAAAGCAGAAATCCAAACTATCATAATAAGCCCGGAGAAGTTTATTTTTTATTTGGTATGGATAGTTAAAAACTAAAAACCTTTTTTATATTCCAATCCTGTAAAAGGATTCATAAAAATAATACCGTTCAATCAAGGCAGCAATGATAATGATTGCAAATGCCATAATCTGCAGGTTTCGTGAGAGTGACAGGTGTTTAGAAGGTTTGATGGATTGCAGGATAAGAATTGAACACCCTACCAGCCATAATAACCAGGGCACAATCAAGGTCAGGTAGGGGATATGTGGTTGAAAAGCAATGTTTTCGATTGAGTCAGGAGTTCCGGTTAATAATGCTCCTGTTATCCCGATCAGCAAAGCTGCAGAAATGATTCCAGCAATTAAAAAATGGTGAGAAGGTTTGATAACAGCA
>SKSE01000303.1 GCA_007118135.1 Bacteroidales bacterium
GTTTTATTTTTTTCTCGCAGAGCCGCGGAGACGCAGTTGAAAAATCACTATGTGATTTTTTTATGAAACCGCGTCTCTGCGTCTCTGCGAGCCATTCATTCAAAAATATTCCGCGCCATCAGCAAGTCCATTTCTGCCCTTGCCAAATGCTGGTTTATCTGGTTCTCAAGTATCCGCCATTCGAGGCTCAGCAGCTGGTCCTGGATGCGCAACAGCTCATCAAAGCCTTCATCACCCGAAGCATAGGCATTAAGAATGAGTTCCCATGTTTTTTGGGTGATATCGAGTTGATGGCTGTAAAAATTCTCATCGCGCTGCAGGTTGCTGATTTTTGCCTGCAATTGTGTCCATTGTGTTTGCAGGGTGTTCAGCACATTCTTCTCCCTGAACTGGGCTGCATCGGCCATTAACTCACCCTGTTGCCGGGTTGCCTGGTTTTTCCTGCTGAAGATGGGCAGACTCACCGATACCATAGGCATGATCATATGTCCACCGTCCATTTGTCCCATGGCAGCTTCACCGGGGGCAAAATACGAATATTGAAGGCCCAGTCCCAGCATAGGTCTGGTTTTTAGCCGGCTGACTTCCTGCATAGCCTCTGCTGCTTCTGTTTCCAGCATCCCCTTCATGTAGCGGGGATTGGATGCAAAGGTTTCTGCATCAGGCTTTATTTCATGCTCCAAACCGGAAACATCAGGTAAACTATCGGGTGTGTTGATGGATGCCTGAATTTCACGGCCGGCCATGATATTAAAGCTCTCTTTCAGGGCGATAAGCTCATCGTGGATTTTTTCACTTCGGTTTTTTAATTCAGCCAGTTGTATTTCCAGCCGGTAAATATCCAGTGCCAGTCCTGAGCCTTGTTGTCCGGCTTCGTAGCGGGTATAGATGATGTCTTCACGGGCTTTGAGGATTTCCTTGTAGTATTCAATGATTTTCAGCTCCTGTTCTTTGCGGTAGATCTCCAGCCACAAGCGGGTCATATCCATGAACAGGCGGTTGCGCTCGTCACGGAACTGCTGGTACTGGCTTTCGGCCATTTTCTCTGCAACACTACGCTGTTTTCCTAATGTGCCAAACCAGGGGAACATCTGCATCACACCCACATCAAACCACTGATTGCCCATAAGACGTTCCATGGGTGGGGTGAAGAAACCTGCGGTTAGCGTGGGGTCAGGCAGGGCACCGGAAGTATTCACCTGTTGCTGAGCTGCTTCCCAGACTTTTTGCTGTGCCTGCAGGCCTGGGTTGTTTTCCAGGGCTTGCTGCAGGTACTTTTCGGGGTATACCTGGGCGTGCAGAAGTTGGTATGAAATGAAAGTCAACCCAATGAGTATTATTATATGTCTTGCTGTTATCATAGGTTTTTAATTTTCTCGCAAAGTCGCAGAGACGCAGTTTGTTTTGAGATCCAGTTGAAAAATCACTTTGTGATTTTTCTAAAAACCGCGTCTCTGCGCCTTTGCGAGCCATAAATAATGTTATTATTCATCCTGATTTTCTTCTTTTGAGTTTTTTATTAAATACTCATTCCAGGCCGTGAACAGCACCGGCACCAGGAACAGGGTGATCAACGCTATGGTCATTCCGCCAAATGCCGGGATAGCCATGGGTATCATAATGTCTGCACCGCGCCCGGTAGATGTGAGAATGGGCAACAGTGCCAGCAACGTGGTAGCCGTGGTCATCAATGCAGGTCGTACCCGCTTTTGTCCGGCTTCCATTACTGCCTGATGCAATTCTTCCCTGGTTTCGGGTTTATGCTTTTTAAAACTGTTTTTCAGGTAAGTGGCAATAAGCACCCCATCATCCGTAGCAATGCCAAACAGGGCAATAAATCCCACCCACACGGCCACACTCAGGTTCACCACATCCATCTGAAACAAATTGCGCATGTTCACTCCAAATGCATTGAAGTTCAGGAACCAATCCTGACCATACAGCCACAGCATCAGAAAGCCACCCGAAAACGCCAGGGCAATGGCCGAAAATATCATCAAGGAAGTTGCTACTGACCGGAACTGGAAATAAAGGATCAGGAATATCACGATCATAGATAGCGGGATGACCAGCATAAGCCGGCGTTCGGCCCGCATCTGGTTTTCATAGTTGCCCGAGAAATAGAAGTTTACTCCCTGGGGTACACGAAGTTCGCCACTGGCAATTTTATCGTCAATCATATCGGTGGCTTGCTGTATCACCGACAGGTCGGCATGGCCGGGTTCCTTGTCAAAGGTGATGTAAGCCACCAGAAAAGTGTCTTCTCCACGTATCATGCCCGGCCCTTTACGGAATTCCACGGTGGCAACTTCTGCCAGGGGAATCTTATATCCGGCAGGTGATTTTATCCATATATCACCAATGACATCGGGATTGTCCCTGAACTCTCGCGCATAACGTGCCCGGATGTTGTAACGCTCGCGCCCTTCCACGGTGGTGCTCATGGGCATACCGCCAATGGCCACTTCCACCACCATCTGAAACTCTTCAATGGTGATGCCGTGGCGCGCCAGGGCTTGCCGGTCGGGCCGGATCTCCAGGTAGGGCTTGCCCACCACACGATCGGCAAATACGGTGGAGCTGCGAATGAAGGGCACTTCCTGCAGTACCCTTTCCATCTGCATGGCAAAATCTTCAATGTTTTGAAGGTCGGGGCCGAATACTTTCAGCCCCATGGGTGCCCGCATCCCGGTTTGCAGCATCACCAGGCGGGTTTCGATGGGTTGCAGTTTGGGAGCTGATGTCAGCCCGGGGAACCGGCTGGCCCGGGTAATCTCGTTCCAGATGTCATCAGGACTTTCAATATGGTCGCGCCACTGCCGGTAATACCGGCCGCGGCGGTGGGGGATGAGCTCGCCGTCTTCATCACGGACAAACTCCCCGTCGCTGTCCACCTGAAAGCGGATCTTGCGCCCGTCCATATCGGTCTTGTATTCACTTTTGTAGATGATCACGTTTTCGAACATGGTCATGGGAGCGGGGTCCAGCGGGCTCTCTGCACGTCCGGCTTTCCCTACCACCATTTCTACTTCGGGGATGGCATCCACGCGGCGATCCAATTCCTGCAATACTTTCAGGTTGTACTCAATGCCGGTGTGGGGCATGGTGGTGGGCATCAGGAGAAAACTTCCTTCGTCCAGGGCCGGCATAAACTCTCTTCCCAGGCCCGGGAAAGCGTGGTACAAACCGGTCCATGCAGATGTGCTTCGAATGTTTACACCTATCTTATCAAAACCATTGGCCACAAACCCGAAAATGCTGCCGAATCCCATCCAGATGTTCAATCCCAGCAACAACAGGAATGCCGGGATAATCAGGAATGTTTTTTTATGCGTAAGGCACCAGGTGAGAATGCGGGGGTAATAATGGAGAGATACTCTGAATAGCACCAAAACCATGGCAATAACTATGACGAGAAACAGGATATTGATAAACAGGTTGCGGTCCACCCCAATGGGCAGCCATTGGCTGGCCAGTAAGATCAGCACCACCAGCAGGGTAATACCCATATTGATATAGTTTTTCCATGGTTTTACCCTTTCGGGGAAAATATTTTGTGCCAGACCAGAAACACCTGACAGGATAATAAACAATCCTGCCCACCATAAGATATGAAAAGCGATGAGCAGACCGGCAATGATGGCCAGTCCATTGATGGTAAAGCGTGTTACAGGTTTTAGATACAGGTTTTTCCAACTTCTCCATTCCCATTTACCCGAAAACTGGTAAGCCAGCACCGGCATAAAAGCAATGGTGATGATGAGCGATGCAACCAGGGCAAAGGTTTTGGTGAATGCGAGGGGGGAGAATAATCTTCCTTCGGCCGCCTGCAGCGTAAATACGGGTAGGAAACTTACAATGGTGGTGCTTACTGCTGTGAGAATGGCAGGCGCCACTTCGGCAGATGCTTCGTAAATAATTTCCAGCCGGTTCTTTGCATTGTCTTTTGCTTCCTGCAAATGGCGCAGGATATTTTCATTCATTATGATACCCAGGTCTACCATGGTACCAATTGAAATGGCAATTCCGGAAAGTGCCACGATATTGGCATCCACCCCAAAATAGCGCATCATGATAAAGCTCATGAGCACGGCAATGGGCAGCAAGGCAGAAATGAGCAGGGACGTGCGCAAATGATAAACCATTACGATAATCACTATGATGGATATAAGAATCTGCAGGATGATGGCATCGTTGAGGGTGCCCAGGGTTTCGTAGATAAGCTGGGTGCGGTCGTAGAAAGGCACGATGGTGACCTGCGATGTGGTGCCGTCAGCCAGTTCGCGCGTGGGAAGGCCTGAGCTGATTTCTTCAATTTTTTCCTTTACGTTTTCAATAACCTGCAAGGGATTATCGCCGTAGCGGGCTACCACCACACCACCCACGGCTTCCACTCCGCCCTTGTCAAGGATACCCCCCATGTTTCTTACTGCAGGGCCAATGTTTACCCGGGCGATGTCCATGATGCGCACCGGTACGTTGTTGTTTACGTCCACCACCGTCTGGCGGATGTCTTCCAGCGATTCCACATAACCCAGGCCACGCACCAGGTATTCGGCCATGTTGAACTCAATGGTGTTGGCCGAGGTTTCGCGATTGCTTTGCTGCAGGGCACGGGCCACCTGCATAATGGAAATGTTATAGGCCTTCATGGCATCGGGATCCAGGTCTACCTGGTATTCCTTCACGTGCCCACCCACGCTGGACACTTCCGAAACACCCTGCACACTGTTGAGTGCCAGACGCACATAGTAGTCCTGTATGGAGCGCAACTCATGCAAATCCCAGCCCCCGGTCGGGTTGCCGTTTTCGTCCAGGCTTTCCAGGGTGTACCAGAACACCTGCCCCAGTGCAGTTGCATCAGGGCCAAGCTGGGGTATCACATCGGCAGGCAATAGTCCAGGTGGTAGAGAGTTCAGCTTTTCCAGGATACGCGAGCGGCTCCAGTAGTATTCAATCTTTTCATCAAAAATGATGTAGATACTGGAAAACCCGAACATGGAAGTACTCCTGATGCTGGTAACTCCGGGGATGCCCAGCAGGGCAGAGGTGAGGGGGTAGGTTATCTGGTCTTCGATGTCCTGGGGCGAGCGGCCCATCCATTCGGTAAAGATGATCTGCTGGTTTTCGCCGATATCGGGAATGGCATCCACGGGCACCGGGTCGCGGGGCAGGAAATCAATTCTCCAGTTGAAGGGTGCCACGGATATACCCCAGCCAATGAGGAATATCATCAGCAGCCAGGCCACCAGGCGGTTTTCAAGGAAAAAGCGTATGAGTTTGTTGAGCATGTTTTTGAAGTTTTACCGTCAGGGGCGCAAGGACATTCGCGTTCTCTGCGCTCTCTTTGCGCACCTTGCGGTTAATTAAATCTACATAACCAGCATCACCCCCGCCATGGCCACCATCAGCAGGTCTTCCACCAGGGTTACATTACCCAGGGGGAGTTTGAATACAGTGCCCAGACAGGCGCACTGCACCTGGTTGGGCGAAAGCATGTTCCTTATGACACCGATACTGCTGAAGCCCATAATAAAAATAGTGGCCACATGGGTGGCAGGCAGGTTAATGGCAGTGAGGTAAAGAACACCCAACCCCAGTTCCAGGAAAGGATATACATATCCGTAACCTTTCAAATGCTTAGCCAGCAGATCGTACATGGCATAGGAGCGGGCAAATCCTTTCAGATCGAGAAATTTAAAGAAAGAGAACACGATGAAAAATCCCGCCATGAAATAACGCATCCAATGGTGCCATGAAAATGCTTGTGCATCGAATGCGGCTATTGCTGCCACCCCCGATACAAAAAGAAAAATGAGCACCAGGGGTTTGTAGGTTTCCCAGGTGGAAAAAGTCTCCTGTTCAGAGATAGCTGAGGTGTGGGAGTGACTTTCTACTTTTGAAGTGCTCTTTTCAGCAACTTCGGTTATATGATAATCTCCTGCATCTGCTAGAAGCTGGTCCAGTTTATTGCGGTCGGGTTTCGAATCTGCCTGCACCTTTGCTATGCCATCCTGATGGCTTACTTCGGCAGCAAGCACATCGGGGTGTTTGAGGAAGGCGCTTTTCACTTTGGCGGCGCAGTTTCCGCAGGTCATACCGGTTATGGTGTAGGTGAGGTTCATGATGAAGGTTTTTTGATGATTTAACCGCAAGGATCGCAAAGATTTATCGCAAAGGTCGCAAATTTCTTAGTGTTCCTCTCGCATCCCTTGCGCACCTTGCGGTTAGTAAAACATTATCTCGTGCAGCAGCTACCACCGCTTCTTACAGCCTGCCCGGTTTTGCCGCTCTCGGCAAGTTCGTCATGGCAGCAGGCGGGTGTGCTTTGTATACTTCATCTTTGGCACGAACTTTATCAGTATCGTGTTCTGCTTCTGCAATTTTTTTGTGAAAAGTCAAATTTGCTCATCCTCAATTACATTTTTCAATTGTGAACGTGAATATTATCAAAGGTAATAAAGTAGTGCCAGCCAGTTATTATACAATTTCAGTAAAAAATTATGAAATTTACAACTGGTCGAGATGTTTCCGTTTCTTATTCAGTTGATTGCGGAACCGGCCAGGTGTCATTCCGGTAACTTTTTTAAACTGGCTGGAGAGATAGGCAGGACTGTTGTATCCCAGTTTCCAGGCAATTTCTTTAAGAGGTAATTCATCATAAAACAACAACTCTTTTACCTTTTCAACCTTCTGGCGTATGATATATTGTTCCAGGGTAATACCTTCGAGGGAAGAAAACAGACCACTGATATAATTGTATTCGTATTCAATCCGGGATGCGATGAGTTCAGACCAGTTGTGATTTAACTCACCATCATTTTGGTGAAGGTTTTCTATTACAATACTTTTAACTCTTTGAACAATACGATTTTTTTTATCGTCAAATCTTTCAAAACCGAGTGCTTCAATATTTTTATCAAAAGCTTCAAGGATTTTCGGATCTACATGCTCTTCATTAGTTTCCAGTTCTCCCAGATGGATGTTTCTAACACCTATACCTAGTTTCTCAGCTTCAGCCTTTATAGCCATAATGCAACGCTGGCAAACCATATTTTTTATGAAAATTTTCATAGTGGGTGAGAATAATCCAAACCAGAATTTATTAAATGTAAATTTCTAATCATCAATCCTTTTCAGGATCTCTGCTGTGCGGTGACCATAGGGGATGGCTGGTTCCTGTTCCTTTACCTTTTGCCAGGCGCGGGTTATGATGAGTTCATCTATATCATCCTTTTCGCAGGGTACTTCTACAATGTAGGAGTCTTCAGCATAAGTGGCAATCATACATTTTACAATAGCTTTTCCCATATCAACGATTGTTTTAAATCATAACAATATTACAAATTTTTTCAGAAAGCGGCTAATCAATTTATTTATCTGTAGTGTAAAGAGTTAAATAAAGAAATTGTTGATTATTTTGGATAAAATGTTATTGAAATCATTTTTTAAACGGATAAAAGTCAGAAGATAAATAACTATTTAGGTATATCTATATAACATATGTAAATAAAAATCAGTGTTTCTTTGACTTAATTCTGTTGGTTCTTTTGTTTATTTGCATTAGCTGATATTAATCAGCAAAAAAAATACTTTTGGGAAAAAGGGTCCATTGAAATGGCAGCATTTGCTAAACAGGAAATTTGACTATATACTGTTAAAACATAATTGCTAACCAAAACACGGAACCATGCGCAAACAATTTTTTTTA
>SKSE01000049.1 GCA_007118135.1 Bacteroidales bacterium
AAACTTCAAGAAATCCGACAATAATAATAAGCAGTGCGAGATAGCGGAATACTTCAGGTTTTATTACAATACTAAAAAAAACGATATTTATGATGAGGAAATATGTAATCAGTTTTGTCCAATTTTTGCGTGCCTCATGAGCTTCCTTGCGGCGGTTGATAAAATAGAAACCAATTGCCCCAAGAACAAAATATATAAGGATAATGATATAAATAGTAAGAATCATTTCAAATCTGATTTGGTTAACCTATCATTACTTAAGCAATAATCATCAACAGCCCAAATGCCATCATAATCAGTGCAAACCAGAAACGGACAGAGTTTTCTGAACGTTCAACTTTTACCCCGGTTATAAGTCTGGGCCCTGCAAAAGCACCAATGATTGTTCCGGCAGTGAGGAAATATACAAGAGTCAGGTCAATCTTTCCCACCATAAAATGAGCTCCCAGGGCTGAAAAAGTATTCACAAAAACGATGAGTAAAGAAGTTCCGGCAATTACTTGTATAGGTAAGCGTATGGCAAACAAACCCGCAAGTACAGGTGCAGTACCGCTTGTACCAAAAGTTCCGGTAATTATCCCTGCCAGCAATCCGTAAACAGAACCCCTGGATCTTTTTTGAAAAGGAGTTTTTTCCGGCAAAATCTCGCCATTAGCCTCTGCTTTTAATTTTTTCCTGTTACCGAGCATCATATGCCATGCCAGAAGAATAGAATAAACACCAAAACTTACTTTTAACTGACCGGTTGTAAGCATCCCGGTCAAGGCTGCACCGGTGATGGCTCCAAGGATACCGGCTATGGCAAATACTGATCCTATTTTTAAATCAATATTACCATTACGATAATGACTATAAGCCCCAACTATGCATACGGGAAGTGTTGCAGCAAGAGAAGTTGATACAGCAACCTGGGCGGGCACATGAAACAACAGGATCAATACAGGTAAAAAGAAAAATCCTCCCCCACCCCCTATTATTGCGCCCAGAAAACCTATGACAAAACCCACCAAAGGCAGCCAGAGATAAGAATTCTCAAATACAGAATGAAACACCATAGCCCAATAATCCACGGTTTCAGAAGATAAATGTAAATAGATTTATCCTGATAAACTATTTTATTGGTCTTTTTTTCTCTTTCAAAACCCAGTAAAGCCCTTTGGCATTGGACCTCATTTGAGTTATAATCATTTGAATAGTAATATGTTCAAGCGCTGATATTATACCCCAGGTTATCATAAAATAGTAGAAGGGAGTTACAAATCCATAGGTAAAAAGTAGGATAAAAAAAGCACCCTGAATATACCCTCCTATCTTCCAGGAATATAAATGTAAACTGGGGAATCTTCCGAATTTTATCAATGAAACTATCATGGCAAGAATCATTAAACCGATAAAAATCAAAAAACTGGTTATGTGAGGTAGAAAATCATACAATTTAAAGACATAAATCCCTGTAAATGCAGCAACATAAGTAAGATTGTCGGCCATTGAATCGAGCCTGGCACCAAAGTCGGTTTCCATGTTGAATTTTCGGGCAATTAAGCCATCGGCAACATCGGTTAAAAGATTAATTACCAGAAAAACTGCAAATAAGGTTTCCCTTTCCGTAAAGGCAAAAGCAAGCAAAACCGGAAACATCAGTATTCTGTAATAACCAAGCAAATTGGGGATAGTAATCAGTTTCTTACGGTTCATACCAACGACTTTTACATATAGTTTCTTCTCATTTACGACTCCAATAAAACGAAAATACAGATTTTTTTGAATATATATTTTCTTATACTTTATCGAATTAAGTATAATACTCTTGCAATCTATCTGCTTTGTTAAATAGTTTGGTTTTAGAATTGCTATTTGATGAATTAAGCTTAATTTTGCGATTCGCAATTTAAAAAAGCCGGTTACGAAAGTATAAATTAGTTTATCATGTTGAATATCATAATGTTTGGTCCACCCGGAGCAGGTAAAGGTACGCAGTCACAGTTATTAATGTCACGATATAATCTTACCTATATTTCAACAGGAGAGTTGCTAAGAAAAGAGATAAGAGAGGACACCGAGATAGGTAAAAAGGTGAAGGAAAAAATTGAAGCCGGTGGACTGGCCGATGATGAAACTATTGTAAAACTAATCAATCGGGCTATAAAAAACCATGAAGGCAGCGATGGATTCTTGTTCGATGGTTTCCCGCGAACTTATGTGCAGGCATATATTCTCGATGGTTTATTTATTCGTTTACAACGTTCACTCACCAGGATTTTTATTCTTGATATTTCTGATGAGGAATGTACAAAGCGTTTATTACAAAGAGCAAAAGAGCAGGATCGCAAGGATGATAATGAAGTTGTAATTAAAAAACGATTACAGGAATATCATCAGAAAACATTGCCGGTATTGGATTTTTATAAAAATACCGGATTACTTACACGCGTTGATGCTACCGGTACCTCTGAAGATATTTTTTCCAGAATAAAACAACACATTAACGAAGACATTAAGAAGAATGCAATAAATGTAGTGATGTTTGGTTATCCAGGTGCAGGAATGACTACACAGGCCAGTCGTCTTGCCAAAGAATTTGATCTTACCATGATAGCTACACGCGAGCTTTTACAGGAAGAGGTTAAAGCTCAAACCCCCACCGGAAAGCAAATTCAACCTTATATGGAGAAAGGACTTTTGTTGCCGGATGAAATAGTAATTCGTCAGATTGAAAAACGTATTCAGAAAACCAATGGGGATGGACGGGGATATGTCTTCAAAGGTTATCCACGTACACTGGTTCAGGCCTATATTCTCGATGGTATTCTCAAGAAAAAAGGACATGCGATTAATTGTGTAATCAATCTGAATGTTAATTATATAGAATTGTTGAAGCGTCTTGATGCACGCAGCCGCACGCAGAAAAAAATGCCCTATGATAACAGTGCTTCTACCATTGTATCAAGACTGGAGGAGCATGAAAGCCATAGTGAAGCTGTACTGGAATACTACCGCCAGCATAACCAGGTGATTGATGTGGATGGCACTGGCGAAATTGAAGATGTTTATAACCGGGTGAGAGAGCCGGTATTAAGAGCAAGTAAGAACTTAAGATAATAAGAGGCTTCGGGAAATCGAAGCCTTTTTTACTGTATCTGAAGTTTTTTATAAACGACATCATTAGCGGTAAAGATACCGATAAGATAAACTCCGGCAGAGTATTCTGATATATCCAAATCAAATTTAGATTGAGCCGGTAACCATGTTTTAAGTTGTCTTCCACTTATATCAACTAAAGTTATTTTGTCCATAATTACATCCCCAGCGATCTGCAATCGATTGGAAGCCGGATTAGGAAACAACCGGAAGTTATGGCTTTTTATTACTTCAGTAAAGCCGGTATTGTCAATTAGTAACAATACATCTTCAGTAACATCCGAATCTTCCACATTAATAACTCCTTCTACCGGAAAATAACTATCAGCCCATACCAGGTAATCATAAGAACCCGGGGCAATATTTAAAAAATAATAATCACCCATTGAGTTTTCTTGTCCATCAAGACTCACATAGGCATCATTTACCTGCTGGTTGTCTTCATTTATTATTTGAAAATTAACTGTAAAGTAATCGGGTTCAGAAAAGGCAACTTTAACAGTATTGGACGGATGAGATAAACCTTCAGGATCAGCATACCAGGCTTTGACATAGTACTCCCAAAGACCGGGTGGTACGTCAGAATCAAAATAATAAGGGTTATCTGCTATGTCAAGATATTCACCATTACGGTAAACATAATATGCATCCGGTTCATAATAAATATAATCTTTTAAAGTATTTCCGCTTTTGGCAGGAGGTTCCGGTGCATCCCATTCCAGATAAACCTGACTATTATTGCCGGTGTGTGCCACTAGGTTGGTGGGCGGAGCATAAGGGTTATCTCTGATAAGTTGAATATCTAATTCAACAGTCTCGTAATTTGCTGTGGTTACATTCTCAATTATCTTTTCGTTGTAGCCTTCGGCAGTTACAAGTAAATTGTAAGTTCCTCCTTTAACCGGACGATAAAAATCACCAAATGGCAATTCAGAAAAGACATGAGAATTATCAACATCATGATCAATGAGCTCAATTTTTGCAGCTAAGGGTTCTCCGGAAAACATATCTGTTACAGTTCCTCTGATACCGTATGTTGCCTGCCGCATATAATTCAGAAAAGACCGGTAGTTATATTCCCAGTGCACCGGTAATTGAGAAGGAGGAAGAAGTTTTGTATTGGAAAGCTCAAGTGTAAGTTCTCTCTGGTTCCTGTAATAATTCATAAAATCCTGTCTGCTGCCATATACAACATACCAATCGCCTCCATGGGTAACACCATTATTAAATGACGGACCTGATGGGTTCATATAGTTTGGTGGACTGTAAAACCTTGCAGTATCAGCATACTCATGTGAGACAAGTAACCACCAGTCGGTATCTGCATGTAAATTATCATCACTTTTCCAGCTGTCCCAGGGGTAATTAACCAACTCAATCCCCCCGTGCATATTAGCCGACATTACAAAATGCAATGTATCGGTAAGATTCATCATGGCTTGTGTTTCAGCCTGAATGGCAGAAGTTGGGTTATTTACCGGATTGGGATAGTTTCGGTTCAGATCTACTCCATTAGCATTTCCACGGGTAGCTCCCTGAACTGTATTGTTATTATTGGTATAGGTACCATCGGGGTTTTCATTGGGCGAAATCCATATTTCCATATTATCCAAAAACCAGGTAAGTTCATCATCAACACCATAATTATTAAGAAGATAATGAATCAACCTGAGTGAAAGGATAAAACCGACAGTTTCATCACCATGCATGGTAGATGTATAACTAAAGCGGGGCTTGGCTTCTCTTACATTAACATTGGCAGTAAGTTTGGCAAAAAGTATGGAACGACCACTGGCAAGTGTAACTACATTATACACCTTACATAGTTCAGGAAATTCCTGCTCAAATTGGTACATAAGGTTTTCATAGGCTTCATAGGTGGGATAAAAATCCCATGTGTCGATAAGGTCTTTTGATAGCAAGTCTTCCCATGTTTTCATATTAAGATCAAAATCTACATCTCCGGGGGATCTTTTTATCGTAAATGGGACCTTGTTATCTATCAAAATATCGAGAGATAATCTATTTATGTAAGCAAAAACACTATCTTCTGCTATGTAATCAATGGAAATATGCTTTCTTAAATCATCTTTCATGAATTCTGCATCGCTTTTTTTAAACGCTGCATAAAAACCACCCTTATTTTCAATTTCAAAGAGTGCCTGTTTAATTTGTAAAGAATCCGGAGTACTTTGCGAAAGGGCGGGATTTATAAATAAACCAGTAAGTAAAGTCAGAGTAAAAAAAACCTGGAGAGAACGGAAATTCATTATTAAATAAGCTGTTGAGATTTATTCAGCAAATTTATGGAAAAAATCAAGTATAAAAAAATCCTCTGCAGCTAAGAAATGTGCAGAGGATTTTTTTGGTTAAACCCATTAAATCTAATTCACTACAAAGCGCTTTATGATAACTTCGTTTCTTACGATAATTTTCATATTGTAAACCCCGGGCTCAAGATGAGAAATATTAAATCCTCTTTCATCTGCAGAAATGATATCCTGGATCTCAAACTTGTCAACTACTCTTCCATTTATATCAAAAATATCAACTGTTATCTTATCTGCAGGTTGATTAAAACGAAGATAGATCTGGTCTGATGCAGGAACAGGATACAGAATTACGTTTATATCAGAAGATAGTTCATGAACTGTATTTTCAAGATCAAAAATTGCTCTTGCTACTTTGTCTTCGTTCATTATCAATGATAAAACCTGATTGGTAAATGTTTCACCATTTACATTCCAGTGTATAAATACATAGTTTTCGTCGGGTTGGGCAGAAATAGTGATCTCTGCGCCCATATCATACGAATATATTCCTGGAGCAGGGTTTATCGTACCCATACCTTCATAATCAATATCAAGAGTGTAACTGATATCGCCAATAAAAACAGCTCGAGCTGTCTTATCAGAATTCATCAGAACATTAATCTGATTTTCAAAATAGTCAATTCCGTCGATAACCCATTTGTTAAACACCCAGCTATCATCAGTTTCAATGGCAGTAAGAGTTACCACTTCATCGATAGCATAATAATGAAGACCGGGTGCAGGATCAGATGTACCTTCACCTTCAATTGTTATAGTAAGCTCATAGCCGGGAAGGTTTTCAAAATATGCTGTTGCCGTTTTATCTGCATCCATTAGAATTTCGATTTCTTCATCAAAATATTCTTCTCCATTCACATCCCATTTTTGGAAAATACTAACCTGAGAAGATTGGGCGGATAAAGTTACCATCGTGTTTACCTCTATCTCATATATACCAGGTGCAGGATCGGTGGTTCCTATGCCTTCGTGTTTAACTTCAAGCAACCAGTAGGCCTGGGGCTCAAAAACGGCTGAAATGTTCTTGTCATCATCCATTGTAATGGTAGCAGGATTTTCATCTCCTGTAAGATCACCTTCCCAGTATGCAAAAATAAATCCATCATCAGGTATGGCTTCAAGGGTAGCCTGGCTTCCATCGGCAAATATCATTGGCTGGGTGTATGTATCACCATTTACTGCCACTGAGCCGTTTTCACTGCTATCTATGGTAAGAAGGTACTCTGCGATGGTTTCTGTAAAGAACGCTTTTACAGTTACATCCTGATTAATCTCGAAGTTGTAGGGATTATTAGCAACTGCAGTCCCGTTAATTTCCCAGTTCTGGAAAACCCAGTCTTCATCTGCATTGGCAGTTATAGTTATTGTTTCACCAACCGGATAATCATATGAACCCTCAGATGGAGTAACAGTACCACTTCCTTCAGGTTCGAGCATGGTTAAGAAATATTTCGGGATATAGTTTACTGTTATTTCGGTAATTGATCCATGTTCAATATCAACCGGATCAGGCGTATACCATTCGCTGGGATCAATCTCTGATAATTGAATTGTATAATTTCCGGGTTCAAGAGGCAATGAAAAACCACTACTATACCAGGTTTCACCGTCGATACTCCATTCAGCTCCGGCAGTAACAGCCGCCTGGGGTTCAATGGTTACTATAAGATCTGCCGGTAAAATAGTAAATACACCGGGAGTAAAGTTAATTGCATAATTACTTCCGGCAGTAAGGGTACCCTGCTGGATAGGATAGGTTCCAAGGGCTTCTCCCACTTGTCTTTGCAACTCACCGGTAATATTATCGCCACTTACCAGAGAACCGGCAGTTAATGTCCATGTAAGTTCAGGATCATCTTCTCCGAATTTTTTACTTCTATCATTAGCCCTAATAGAAAGTGGCCTGGGTGAAATGGTTGCCGTTGCAATGCCCGTTGTGGTAGCAAGACTATAATTATTTTGATCTGTACCGCCACTGATTGCAATATTTGTGAATAATACCTGCTTGTTGGTTCCGGCATTGGCATCTTCAAAAGCATAATTAAATGAAAAATTCAGTACATCATCTGCAATGCGGTTGTCGTCAAATGTTCCTCCAGATGCTGATGTGGATCCATCGTAAACTTTGTTTTCAGCAGAAAAGTTACTCAACACAAGACTTCGGGGTGTAATGTTAGCTTGAGTAGTCTGGCTTCCAATGGTATACATTATCGCATCATCTCCTGTAAGGGTAAGGT
>SKSE01000066.1 GCA_007118135.1 Bacteroidales bacterium
AACTTGGTGAAACAGGTCAGATTATAGGATGTGCATCACCCGCTGTAGAACCTCATGAAACCGATAAAGATGTTAAAATCAACTCCAGAGAATTCGCCGAAATTGTTTCAGAAATCTTTGTAGACTGGATTCCACGTATTTCAGCAGTAGGTTTTCAGGCACTGTGGGCCGGATATTACATTGAACCCCGCATGATTGTGGATGTTGAAAAAGGATTATTCCTTGGTTTACGCGGACAAGGATTCATGTTGGCTCAGTACCTTGCAAAACTTTATGTGGATCAGCTTACAGGGAAAGATGTGCCTGATTATTTTAACAGGTTGCGTATTGATGGCGATGCACTTCTCGAAAAGGCTTTCAAGTAAAATTTTCTAAATTCCTGAGAATAGGAACTTTCCCTGAAATATACAGGAGTTTTTTCTTGTGAATAAATTTTTTATTTTTATTCAGATGTTGTATCTTTGCAGCCTTTGAAAAATCAGATAGTACTTTGAAAGCTTTAAAGCCATTTGAGATAGCATTTGTAGGACTTTCCAGCGGAGTTCATGAATTCACGTATGAATTGAATGATGCTTTTTTTTCATGCTACGCAGATTCAGAAGTTACTAAAGCTAACCTTGCCGCAACGCTGATCATGCATAAAAAGAATAACATGCTTGATCTTGAATTTTTGGTAAAAGGAAAACTGGAACTGAATTGTGACAGATGTCTTGAAGCATTTTGGTATCAGATGGAATTGCATAAAATGCTTTACATCAAATTTGGTGACAGATTTGAAGAACAGAGCGATGATGTGATCATCATTCCTTCAACCGAAAGTCATATCGATGTTGCTCAGTACTTTTATGAATTTGTGGTTTTGGGATTGCCGGGCAAACGTGTACATCCCGGTGGAAAGAACAAAGAAGATAATTGTGATACTGGTGTAATAGAACAGTTGGAGAAATATAAATCTGATAATAATAAAGAAAAGGCTAAACAAAATAAACAGGAGGATTTGCCCACAGATTCGCGTTGGGATGCCCTGAAAAACCTGAAATTCAATTAACGTAGATTAATTTTAATATTGCTTAGATTATGGCACATCCAAAGAGTAGAATCTCAAAGACACGCAGAGATAAAAGACGCACCCATTATAAAGCAACAGAACCTGCTTTGACAACCTGCTCAAACTGTGGCTCCATGAAGCTTATGCACAGGGTATGTCCTGAGTGTGGCTTTTACAGAGGACAAGTGGCGATTGAAAAATCCGCTGCGGTTTAAGCATCGCGGTTAATTGCCGTGTGAGAATGATTAGCTCACCAAATATTTTCCTATGAAAATCGGTTTAGATGTAATGGGCGGTGATTATGCTCCCGAAAGTATTTTAAAGGGAGCAATTCTTGCTCAGAAGGTATTACCTGAAGCTGACCGCATTGTTTTAATTGGTCAGGAAAGCATAATCCTTGAAAAACTTAAGGAGTACAATTCAGATGCTTCACTTTTTGATATTGTGAACGCATCTGAAGTTATTTCTATGGGTGAACAACCTACCAAGGCTTTCAGCCAAAAACCCGATTCAAGCATCACAAAAGGTTTCCGGATGTTAAAATCCGGAAAAATTGACGCATTTGCCGGTGCCGGAAATACCGGGGCTATGTTGGTGGGCTCGGTTTATAGTGTAAATGTGGTACAGGGCATTATAAGGCCGGCTACAACATCTGTTCTTCCAAAGGAGAGCGGAGGCGTAGGAGTCCTTATTGATGTGGGTACCAACCCCGACAGTAAACCCGATGTTTTATACCAGTTTGGGCTTCTGGGTTCCATTTATGCTAAGTTTGTTTACGGAATTGAAAATCCTAAAGTAGGACTTCTCAACATTGGTGAGGAGGAAGAAAAAGGAAACCTGCTTTGCCAGTCTGCTTTCCGCTTAATGAAAGATACCCAGGATTATAATTTTATCGGTAATATTGAAAGTCGTGATCTATTCAATGATAAGGCTGATGTGATTGTATGTGACGGCTTTACAGGAAATATGGTTCTCAAACAGGCTGAATCCATGTACCGGCTGATTAAAAAAAGGGGAATCAATGACGAGTTCTTCGATAGGATGAATTATGAAAACTATGGTGGAACCCCCATTCTGGGCGTAAATGGTACAGTTATTATTGGTCATGGAATTTCAAATGATATAGCTATAAAGAACATGGTTACTCTGGCCAAAGAGGTACATGAAGCAAAGGTTTCAGAGAAAATATCAGATGCTTTGAATCAATATACAGAATCCAGAAATTTTAACGGCAAATCCTAAGCGAATTTAGTTTCAATTTATTTTAATATCGTTTTGAATATGACTAAAATCAGGGCAGCAGTTACGGCAATCCATGGTTATGTTCCCGATTATGTTCTCACTAATGCGGAACTTGAAAAAATGGTTGATACGTCTGATGAGTGGATAACAACACGCACTGGAATCAAGGAGAGAAGAATCCTCAAGGGTGAAGGTAAAGGCACATCAGTAATGGCTGCAAAAGCTGTTAAAGGATTGCTGGAAAAAAGAGGAATAAGCCCTGATGAGGTTGATTTGCTAATCTGCTCTACGGTAACACCTGATTTGAAGTTTCCGGCAACTGCAAACCTGATAAGTCATAAAGTGGGCATCAAAAATGCTTTCAGTTTTGACACCAATGCTGCCTGTTCAGGCTTCATTTATACCCTGGTAACCGCTGCACAGTTTGTTGAATCGGGCAGATATAAAAAAGTTGTTGTTGTTGGTGCCGATAAAATGTCATCCATAGTTGATTATACCGATCGGCAAACCTGTGTAATTTTTGGCGATGGTGCAGCTGCATTGCTTCTGGAACCAACAACAGAGGAAGTTGGGGTAATGGATCACATTTTTCAGTCAGATGGATGCGGACATGTGCACCTGCATATGAAGGCCGGTGGTTCTGCTTATCCTCCCACACACGAAAATATTGATGCCCGCGAGCATTATGTTTACCAGGAAGGGCAGGCTGTTTTTAAATTTGCGGTAAGAAATATGGCAGATGTAGCCGCAGAGATCATACAAAGAAACCATATTGCTCCCGAGGATGTGGCATGGCTGGTACCACACCAGGCCAATCTCAGAATTATTGAAGCCACTGCCCGCAGAAGTGGTGTTCCCATGGAAAAAGTAATGATCAATATCCAGAAATACGGCAATACTACCAATGCCACCATTCCGCTTTGCCTTTGGGAATGGGAAAACCAACTTAAAAAGGGTGATAATATCATACTGGCAGCCTTTGGTGGTGGTTTTACATGGGGCTCTATCTGGCTCAAATGGGCTTACTGATTTTCTCCTCTGCTAGTAATTATTATTTTCACCGAATCCTACTCCTTGCTTCCGGCAACAATTCGTCTTTTACCCATTTGAAATTGGGCTCAAATTGCAAGGCCTTTTCAAGTGTTGCCACAGCTAATCTTTCCTGGTTGGTATATTGATAGCTTTTGGCCAACCCAACCAGACTGTTAAGATATAGCCAGCGTTGATTAGGTTGAAGATTATTTTCGAATAATTCCACTGCCTTTTTGTAAGAGTCTCTTGCTTCTTCTTTACTTCCCCCAAACGTTGAGGGAGTATAAAACCTTGTATTACCCCTTTCCATCCATACAACAGGGTTGTTGGGGTCTGCTTCCATGGCATCATCTACGGCCCGGTAACTTCTGGGACCAAGTCTTATTGCACTCAAAGGTCGCAGAGAAATACGGAAACCCAGGAAAGCTCCCCTTAGAGCATAAGCGTGTGCCTGATAATGACTATATACAAATAATCTCTCCAGTTCTTCCTCTGCTTTGTCAAGATGTTGTCTTCCGAGGTCTTTTTTATCTTCATCCAGACAATAAGGGATAAATCCATAGCGCGCAAGTAAAAGATCGTAAAGCATATCAGGTCGCGGAAATGCTGAATAATACTGCTCCATTTCTGCGATGGTTCGCTCCCATGATCTCATATCGCCGCTGATAAAAGAATTATAGATACGGTCCTGGAATTCGGTCCGCTTGTTTTGTGATATTGCGTTGGAGGAACTAACGGCCGGCAAAGCCAGAAATAAAACCAGGCTTAATATGGTATGTCTTAATGGGGCAATGGTCATAACTTTTGTTTTATTGTATCAATATTTCTCCCTTTCCATTGGGTAGCCTTCTTTTTCTGAAGGCTCAGTGCCTTAAAGGTAATATAAAGAAAACTGATCTGCTGCAATGGCGCAAGGATTATATTGAAAAATACGTTTTGTCTGCTGGCCAGCGAAACAATGATTCTTAACAGCACGGTCATAAAAAAATATAACAGCAGGTATATAACCGGTAATCCTAAAATCACAAAAATGAAACCAAAAGTTGTAATTAATCCGAAAAGGATTGCCAGCAGGCGACTTCCACCAAAGTATTCAAAAACATTTTTCGAAAAACCCATTACAGCGTCATCCCATGAATGGTACATCCTGCAACTAATGGAATCATCTCCAAGGAGAGTTTCAACTTTATAGCCTTTACTTTTCATCATACGGAATATTGTAATATCTTCAACCTTTTGGTCTTTAAGGGTTTTGTGGAATTTTTCCTTGCGATAAACCTCAGCATCAAAAAGCATAAACTGACCATTGGCTGCCGAAAGCGAAGTGCGTGATGAAATGCGTGTGAGTCTAAGAGGCAGCAGGCTGACCAGAATCCAGTTCATTATGGGTACAGTAAGCCTTTCGGCAAAACTGTTCATCTTTTGTACAGGGAAGATGGAGAGCAACTTTAGTTTATGATTTTGCAGATGTGCAATTGCATTTCTTATCAGACCATCCTTTACTTCTACATCTGCATCCAGAAAAAGCAGATACTTTCCCCGGGCTTTGTTTGCCAGGTTATGACATGCATGATTTTTCCCGAGCCAGCCTTCTGGTAATGGTTTTCCTTCCAGCAACATAATTTTTTCATTCTGATCCGCAAATTGCATTACGATTTGTGGAGTTTTATCTTCAGAAAGATCATCATAAACAATCATTTCCAGATGAGGATAGTCATGATTTACCAAATCATTGAGTATGTTCCTGATATTTTTTTCTTCATTGCGGGCTGGTATTAGCACTGATACCAGATGCTCATTTTCTGTTCCGGATTTTCTCAGCCATTGTCTTCCTGCAAGATTTGCAAGTGCAACCAGTAGCCTGAGAGCACTAAAATAAAGCACAAAGATGGCTATCCATATCATATGTCGCGGATTTGGTTTTGAATACAATCTTTGTAAAAAGAATTGTATTGAGCTTCCAGCTCATCGCAGGTAAACCCGGAAGTTTTTTCAGGGCTAAATAAATATTGTTTAAGAATAGGTTTTCTATAGGATTGATAATCAACAATATTAGCAATCATAAGAACTTGTATCGGATTTTCTTTTTGAAGCAGGATCCTTCCCCAGCCCTTTTCAAAAACAAAAGGAAACTGGTGTTGCGATTGAATAGCTCCCTGAGGAAATATGAGAAAAAAGTTATTGTTATCGGCGAGCAGGTTTGCGGCATATCTGATACTCTGACTGGCGCTTTTGCTTTTTCTTTTAATAGAAAACGCTCCGAGCCTTGAGAGAAAAAGATTCTTTTGCAGTTGCTCTTCCAACATCATTACATGAAATTTTCTCCTGAATAGTTTATTGTTAAGATTTAATACCCAGAATCCGTCCCACCAGCTCATGTGATTAGCAATGGCCAGAATGGGCAATCCTCTGTCCTCTACCTGACCAACTATATCCATTCGCTTGAAACTTCGCCGGAAAGCCCACGCCAGATAGAGTCCGAAAACGGACTGAAACCACCTTGTATGTCTGGCTTTGATCATAAAATTATTGTACAACAGTTAAATTAAGGATAAGGAAAAACGCCATCTGAACAAAAAACAAGGTAATTGCAACTTTATTCTTGTATTTCAAACCTGCGCTAAACATGATTGAAAGCATCACCGCTGATATCACAAACCATGCAATATAGTTCTGTATTGGAATAGAACCCCCACCCCAACTCCACATATCCAGTCTGATGGCTACAGGCTCCATAATTATATCATATACAACCATTATTGATGCACCTGTTATAATTTTCAGAAAAACTGATAGCTTCATTTTATTCAACATCAAAAAAACAGCATATACGAGCATAAGCCAGTTCAATCCGATAAGGGGAGGGGTACCCAGTATTTTAAATCCTAATGCACGACCGTAGGAATACTCTCCAAACACAACTCCGGTAAGCACCCCGGCAATTTCTACAGAAAAACCTATCAAAGCAATAAGCAAAAAGATGATAATGTGTTGTGTTTTCCATTTGTTATGCATCCAGAACATTAACCCCATGCTAAGTAGCAGGGAGAAGGGCATCAGTTGTATAAAAAGTTCACGGGTATACTGAATAGATAGCCCTGCAGCACCAACTGCAAAGAATATGACATATACAATCCTGATAAGGCTTTCTCTGGGGTATACTTTTAATCTGTCAAATACTGCTTCCATCAATTATGTTTTTATTTGTAGCTGCATAGCAGCGAAATATATAATTTTTGTGTTCAAATTTTTTACCGGGCAAAATTGCTTTAAAATCAATTTACATTGATATTAACAGCAAAAATATAAAATGGTTTTTTAAACATATCGATTTTATATTTACTTATCTGATCGGTTTAGTTTAAAAAACCGGGTATCATTTATGATTGCTGAAATACTTCTATCTTTGCTGCTTTGATATCCCGATTGAAAGATATATGTTCAAAACACTGATTGTCCACTCCTGGCAAATGATGCGGCGTTCAGCATTTTTTGAGAAGAGCATGTTTGCCAAAGGTTTTATTGCTTTTGTGGTCTTTTTCCTGGTGATGCATCTATATGGACTGGGACGAGCTCTTCCCTACATTTTGCAGGAGCACCTTCCTGACAGGGCACCGGCAGAGTGGGCTTACGGATTGCTTCCATTGATTTTTCTGGCTGATCTTATAATGCGGCTCTTCATTCAGAAAATGCCCGCACGACATGTTATGCCCTATCTTCATCTGCCTGTTTCCAGGAATTCACTGTCGGGTTATCTTATATTTCGTTCATGGATTCATCCCATGAATCTGTACCTTCTGTTTTTTTTCTGGCCCTTTATCAGGATTACCATCAATCCTGCCACCAGTAGCCAGGAGTTGGGTTTGCTGGGTATTTTTCTGATTGCCGGAATAAACCAGAGTATTTTGATGTTACTCCGGACTCCGGGTACATTCAGTCGATTTACAGGTATACTGATGAGTATCCTATGGTTGATACCTTCGGTTGCTTTCTTTTGGGAGCCGGATATTATTATGGAACATTCGCTCAATATTTTCCTGGGATTTGTTCATGGAAAGCCCGGTGTTCTTCTTATACCACTGGTAATAATTGTGGGGTTACATTTTATCATTTTCAGGCAAACCCTGAAGAATTTTTACCGTATTGTTGAGGCTGATGAACGACCCGAGACAGTTGAAGGGAGCAACCTGCTGGAAAGAATTCTGGCTTCGGTTCCGGTTTACGGGCAATACTGGTTGCTTGAATGGAGACTTCTGTCGCGTAACCGGCGTACAAAATCTATTTTATACAGTTCACTGCCCATGGCATTGGCTTTTGCAATATTTACAGGGATATGGATTCAATCG
>SKSE01000053.1 GCA_007118135.1 Bacteroidales bacterium
TCCAGATCATTGGATACAAAGACTTCCAACTCAACACCAATATGCTGTGCAAACATTTTAAGCAACTCAAGATGAAAACCCATGGGCTGCCCGCGATAAACAAAATAATTGGTGGAGTTATAGTCTGTAGTTGCCTTTAGTACACCTCTCTCGAGGATACCGGGCAAATCATAGGGGTTGTAAGTTTCCTCCGTCACAATTTCCTCCACAGCAACAGACTTATTGGAAAGAATTAAGCCGCTGAAAATAATTAGGGGAATTGCAACAACCAGGAGAATTTTTACAATTTGTTGTTGTCTCATGATGTAAAGATTTTGCCTGAGCAAATAAGCCTGCAAAAGTAATACTTTTTTTAATTTGCAAAAACTGGCTAATTCAGGTTTTGATTTACGGTGCAAATATAACTATAAATTATAAATTTTGTTATACGAATTGAACGTTTTTACCAACACAGCAAACGTTTGCGGTGCTGTAATTCAATCCTGATAAGCCTTTTATCATATCAATTTTTGTTTATAACTTTTTGCTTTTAAGATTTTTTGTTTTTTTTTTTTTGTCCACTTATTTGAAAAAAATCGAAATAAATAAGACCCAGATAACAGGTATCATCATAATATTGTTTAAATATTGTTTGATTAGGTGAAATGTTGGTATTTTTGACCCTCACTAAAATGCCGCTTACATGTATTTTAAAGATGTTGTAGGTCAGGAAGATATTAAGAAAAAACTCATCAGCAATATTAAAAACAATCGGGTCAGTCATGCCCAATTGTTTCTTGGCCCTGAGGGTAGTGGCAAACTTGCCATTGCTATAGCTTACGCCCGCTACCTGGCCTGCAAAAATCCCGGGGCAGAAGATGCCTGCGGTGAATGCTCATCCTGTCTGAAATACAACAAATTTGCCCATCCTGACCTTACTTTCTTTTATCCCATACCTTCCAGATTGAAAGGTGATACACCGCTCATCAGCAAAGACTTTGCAACACAATGGCGCAATTTTCTTGATAATTCTCCTTATGTTAGTTTGAATGAATGGTACAAAAGCATTGATATCGAAAACAAACAGGGAATAATTAATGCAAGAGATTGCAATGAAATTGTTAAGGTACTTAGCTACAAATCCTATGAAAGCGAGTTTAAGGTCGTTATTATTTGGATGATAGAAAGGTTATATCACGCTGCGGCACCTAAACTGTTGAAAATTCTGGAAGAGCCGCCTGAGAAAACCTTATTCCTTCTGGTAAGTGAAAATCAGGATCTGATACTTAACACCATATTATCAAGGGCGCAATTATTAAAAATTCCCCGTCTTAAGGATCATGAAGTACGTGAAGGGCTTATTAACCAGTATAATTGCGACCCGGTTCAGGCAGATCAGATAGCATTCCTGGCTGATGGGAATTTTCATCAGGCGCTTATTATGCTGGAATCAGATGAGATACTGGAAAATAACACCAATTTTCTGCGCGAATGGTTGAGAGTATGCTATAAGAATGACATAAAGGAAATACTCTCCTATGTTGATAATCTGGCTAAAATGGGAAGAGAACGTCAAAAAAATCTGCTTTCATTTGCTCTTGAAGTATTCAGGCAATGTAACCTTTTAAATTATCAGGCCGGTAACCTTGTAAAAGTACATCCCGAATCGCAGGATTTTATTAATAAATTTTCCACTATTCTTTTGCCGCAGGTTGCTGTAAAGATGACAGATGAGTTTTCGAAAGCTATTTATCATGTAGAAAGAAACGCAAACCCTAAAATTCTTTTTACTGACCTTTCAATTAAAAGTGGCAGAATCATGAAAGCAAAGAAATGATTTATTTGCTTAATTTTGTAAGTTAATCAAACATAACAAAATTGGAAAAAAACAACTTCATATCAAGGGGTTGCCGTTGTGCCCCCCGACCAAATACCACTCGGCAGGAAGAACTTCATGCTCATTCATGTACCAAACTCAATGTTTTTAACTGGCTGGATGATATAAAACCCCCAAAAAACTTCCCTGCGTCAGACTTTGTTGAAATAAGATTCAAAAACAGCAGGAAAGACTTTTTTAAGGTGCCTGAAGATATTCAACTGGAAGAGGGTGATATCGTTGCTGTTGAAGCATCTCCCGGACACGATATTGGAATTGTTACCATTGCAGGTGAAATAGTTTACCTGCAAATGAAAAAAAAGAAAATTGATCATCGCACCACCGAATTTAAGAAAGTCTATCGCAAAGCCAAGGTTTCTGACATTGAAAAATGGGTTGCAGCTGTTAATCAGGAGGAAGAAACCATGTTTGGTTCACGCGAAACTGCATTGGGTTTGAAACTCGATATGAAAATCAGCGATGTAGAATACCAGGGCGATAAAACCAAAGCCATATTTTACTATACAGCCGATGAACGTGTTGATTTTCGCGAACTTATTAAGGTGCTCGCCGAGAAGTTCAATGTAAGGATTGAAATGCGCCAGATAGGCATGCGGCAGGAAGCCAGCCGCCTGGGAGGATTAGGTTCATGCGGAAGAGAATTGTGCTGCTCTACATGGCTTACAAATTTCCGCTCTGTTTCTACCAATGCAGCACGCACTCAACAACTTTCGCTTAATCCCCAAAAGCTGGCTGGTCAGTGTTCCAAGCTGAAATGCTGCATCAATTATGAAAACGACAGCTATCTCGATGCTATCAAAGATCATCCTGATACTGAAATTTTGCTGGAAACCAAAAAGGGGAAAGCTTTCCATCAAAAAACCGATGTGCTGCGCAACCTGATGTGGTATTCTTACAAGGATAACCCGGCTGCATTTGTTTGTGTTAATATTGACAGAGTTAAAGAAATTCAAAAACTTAATCGCCGGAAAATCCTGCCTGAAGAACTACAGGAAGCTGGTTTTGTTGAGCCCGAAACATCCACTCCAAGAGAAACAGGATATGAAGAAGATAGCCTTACGAGATTTGATAATCCCAGGAATACTTACAAAAAGAAAAGAAAAAAAAACAGAGCAAAAAGAAATAAACAGTAAATCCCAGGTAGAAATCCGGATTTATAATATCAGAAAAATCTGATTCATGAATAAATCCCGATATCTCAGGAAGAAAAAAATTGATATGCCAGGAAAAATAAAACCCCGATTACTTCATCTTGCATCACCGGTTATTATGGTAATCTTTTTTATTGCCTGCAACCCTGCTGTGGTTTTCGAAAAAAATCAAAGCTTTGATAATAATGGGTGGCATTATCTTGATGTAGTTAGTTTTTCCCACAATTTTTCTGATACAACGGTTATTTATGATATCTTTCTGAATGTAAGAAACAATCGTGATTACCCCTACAGTAATTTTATTGTTTTTCTTGAAACTGAATTTCCCGACGGAAGAATTTTTCGGGACACCATTGAAACCATGCTTGCCGACAGGCAGGGAAACTGGACTGGTGATGGATTCGGAAATATAAAAACCAATAGTTTTCATTTCCGGCGCAATGTATGGTTCCCCCTGGAAGGAGACTATTTGTTCAGGATTGAACATGCCATGCGCGAAGAATATCTGAAGGGAATAACTGATATTGGTATTCGTGTTGAAAGGAAATAAGAAACCCATTTTATCGTTAAAAAAGAGCAAACACAATTTAAAATGAGCAAAAAAAAGCCTGGAAACTTCAAAAAATATCTGAAAGTTTTTTGGATTATTGTATTTCTGCCGATAGTGCTGTCAATATTAATTTTTGTTACCATCTCACTGGGGCTATGGGGTTTTATGCCATCTTTTGAAGAGCTTGAAAACCCCAAAAGCAATCTTGCCAGTGAAATTTACTCGGCCGACGGTGAATTATTAGGCACTTTTTACATTCAATACCGCTCCAACGTTGAATACGAAGATTTATCACCTAACCTGGTAAAAGCTCTGCTTGCCACAGAAGATATCAGATTTCATAATCATTCGGGAGTTGACGTAAGAAGTATTATGCGCGTTATATTCCGCAATATTATTGGCGGACAGCGAAGTGCAGGCGGTGGAAGTACTTTAACTCAGCAGCTGGCCAAAAACCTATTCCCAAGACAAGAAAGCCCATCTACTATACAATTAGTTATCATAAAGCTTAAAGAGTGGGTTACTGCCGCCCGCCTGGAGCGCAACTACACCAAAGATGAAATTATTGCCATGTATTTGAATACCGTTGACTTCGGCAGTCATGCCTTTGGTATCAAATCGGCAGCAAAAACTTACTTCAACACATCTCCTGATTCGCTCAGAACCGAAGAGTCAGCTTTACTGGTGGGCCTTTTGCAGGCCCCAAGCTGGTATCATCCGGTAAGAAATACCGAAAGATCGTTTCAAAGAAGAAATGTAGTATTGGGTCAGATGATGAGATATGGTTATATAACTCCCCAGGAATTTGACTCTCTCCGGGCAACCCCGGTCGATATGACAAGATTTTCCATTCAGGACCAGAACACCGGCCCGGCAACCTACTTCCGTGAACATCTCCGAAACGAACTTAGAGAATGGTCTAATACAAGGGTTAAACCCGATGGAGAAAACTATAACATTTACAAAGACGGACTAAAAATATATACTACCATCGATAGCCGCATGCAGCGTCATGCTGAAGCAGCTGTAGCAGAGCATATGGGTGGATATCTGCAAAAAGAGTTTTTCAATCACTGGAGGGGATTTCCCAATGCACCCTTCGGTGCCGATCTTACCCCTGAAGAAGTTAACCGGCTCATGAATAACTCTATGCGGCGCAGTGACAGATTCCGTTATTTACAGCGGATGAATATGCCTGAAGATTCCATCAGACTGAATTTTAATACTCCAACACGCATGAGGGTATTTACATGGGAAGGTGAAAAAGATACTATCATGACACCGATGGATTCCATCAGGTACTATAAACATTTCCTCAACACCGGACTTATGGCTGTTGAACCTCAGACAGGTTTTGTAAAGGCTTATGTGGGTGGAATCGACTTCAAACATTTTAAATTTGATCATGTAACCCAGAGTAAACGACAGGTAGGTTCTACCTTTAAGCCATTTTTATACACACTGGCTATGCGTGAGGGTGAATTCGGGCCTTGTTCAAAGGTGCCCAACACACCTGTTTCATTTGAGCTTTGGGATGGATCTATCTGGACACCTAAAAATTCATCTGACAGGAGAGAAGGTGAAATGGTTACTTTGAAATGGGCTCTGGCAAATTCAGTTAACTACATCTCTGCTTTTCTTATCAAACGTTACAGTCCACACGCACTTATCGATCTCGTTGAAAGGCTGGGTATCACAAGCCACCTCGATCCAGTTCCTGCAATAGCTCTGGGTACTCCCGATATTTCAGTTTATGAAATGGTGGGAGCTATGGCAACTTATGCCAACAAAGGTGTTCACATACAACCCCGCTTTGTAACTCATATTGAAGATAACAACGGTAATCTTATTGAATCTTTCAATGTGGTACAAAATGAAGCCATGAATGAACGTACTGCCTATCTCATGCTCGAACTTATGAAAGGTGTTGTGGAAAGCGGAACAGGTGTAAGGCTGCGTTTGCGTTATGGGCTTAACAATCCAATTGCGGGTAAAACCGGTACCACCCAGAATAACTCCGACGGATGGTTTATTGGTCTCACCCCCGACCTTGTTTCTGGAGTATGGGTTGGTGCCGAAGACCGCGGTATTCGATTCAGAACCATAACCCTCGGACAGGGTGCCAATATGGCTTTGCCTATCTGGGCCAAATTTATGAAGAGGTTATATGAGGATGAGTCCATCAATATTTCACAGGATGACTTTGAACCACCTCTTACTCCCCTCAATATTATTACAGACTGCGACAGGTTTGAAGACGAAGAACCTCCACAGCGGGATATTTTTGATCAGAGTATATTCTGATCAGCATGAAAACTCTTACAAATTCTTTTATCAGAAACCATATGGCCGGAAAGAAAATCCTGCTGGCATTTGCAATATGTATTGCAGGCCTCGCGTCATCAGCTAAATCAACAAATCCTGATCAGAAAAACGACAAATTCCTGGTAATGGCCTATTATGCAGGTAATGAATCGGCAATTGATCAATTTGACCTGAGCGGACTAACTCACATTATTTACAGTTTTTGCTTTCTGGAAGGCAACAGGATGATCATTCCTGAAAACAGAATTCCTGTGGTAAAAAAACTCGCATCGCTGAAAAATGAGTACCCCGGATTAAAAATCATACTTGCATTAGGCGGCTGGGGCGGTTGCGAAACCTGCTCAGATGTTTTTTCTTCCGTTTCGGGCCGCTCGGAATTTGCTGTATCGGTAAAAGAACTAATGCAAATCTATAATGTGGATGGAATTGATCTGGATTGGGAGTATCCTGCAATCCCCGGTTATCCCGGACATCCGTATAAACCCGAAGATCGGAGAAATTTTACGCTATTGGTACGGGAACTCCGAAATACGCTTGGGAATGATTACGAAATAGGATTTGCTGCCGGAGGCTTTCCACGCTTCTTCAATGAATCAGTTGAATGGGATCAGGTAATGCCGCTTGTTGATTATGTAAACATTATGACCTATGATCTGGTGGCCGGTGGGCCCACCACGGGGCATCACACCCCGCTGTATTCACGGCCTGAACAATCTCTTTCGGTCGACTTTGCCATAAACTACCTGGACTCAATAGGTGTTGACCGTTCAAAAATGATTATTGGAGCGGCTTTTTATGGCAGGGCATGGGAAAATGTTCCCGATATCCAAAACGGATTATTCCAGCCCGGTACCTTTAAAACTGCCATAACTTACAAAGATCTTCCGGGCTGGATTTCAGAAAACGGATTGACTGAGATGTGGGATGAGAAGGCTTCCGCCCCCTTTGCATATTCATCCGAGAAAGGGTTGTTTGTAACTTTCGACAATCCGGTATCAGTAGGTCTGAAAACAAGATACGCTAAGGAAAACGGCCTGGCAGGCATTATGTTTTGGCAACTGGGCGGCGACAGCCCTGTAAACGGATTGCTTGAATCCATTTACAGGGAGTTGGAATAATTTTTTCAGTAAAAACAGTCAATAAACAATATTCTGTTATTCTTCACCGGCTCTTATCCGGTCGGCCCTCTGGTTAGCTTCGCGAACCAGTCGGTTGCCGCGGTCATCGGCTTCTCTCTCAAGATTGTCTGCCCTTTGATCAGCTGACCTGATAAGTTCTTCACCTGTTCTTCTTGCAGCCGCTTTGGCAATGGGTCCGCTGGCTTCATCTTCCAGTCTTTTGGCATTGGCGCGGGCTTCGCTCCTGATGGCATCGGCAGCGTTTTTAGCCTCACGGCGAATGTTTGTTGCCTGCCTTTCAGCTTCGGCGATTACCTGCTGTGCCCTTCTTTCCAATTCTTCTCTCACTCTTTCAGATGCATCATCGATTCTTTCGTCAACTTCCTGGCGGATTTCATCAAGGACATCGCGCACAGCATCCTGTATGGCATCCTGAACCTGATCTCTTAATCCGCCTGCTGTTTCAGCCAGACTGATGGAAATTCTTGGATCAGTAACAGTTCCGGCAATACCAACACCAATATTCACATTCTCCGACGGGGTAATGTTCAAACCACGTCCTGCTGCCTGACCGATAAGATTATCAAGAGCCTGATTGGCAGCACCTCCAAATTCTGCACGCGGAATTACCA
>SKSE01000175.1 GCA_007118135.1 Bacteroidales bacterium
AAAATGGAATATTTGATCCATCAATAGCCGGAATAGGTAATCATCAAATTACCTATACCTTCACTGATGAATGTGGTTTTTCTGAAGCAACTGCTATCATTACTGTATTTGAATCAGTTCCCGAATTATTGCTGACTGATGTAACCCTGTTACTTGATGAAGAGGGAGTTGCTTTGCTTACTGTGGAAATGGTTGATGCAGGTAGTTTTGACTCCTGTGGCGATGTCATACTAAGTATTGATAATGAACTGTTTACCTGTGAAGACCTTGGCGAAAATACCGTTGAAGTTACAGCAGTCAACTTCTTTGGGCAAACTTCTGTTGCTTTTGTTACTGTAACTGTGGTAGATGATATGAGCCCGGTAGTGATAACCAGTGATATTGTTATTCAGCTTGGTGAAGATGGAACAGCAACAATTGTTGCCGAAGACATTGATAACGGTTCCTATGACAATTGCGAGATTTCGAGTATGACTCTCGATCAATACACATTTGATGAAAGTCACCTGGGGTTGAATACGGTAACACTAACTGTTACTGACTCATCAGGAAACAGCGCTTCAGAAAGTGCTGATGTTCTTGTTGAAACTTCAACAGCTAGCAGTTTAATTCAACCTGATATTGGTTTCAGAGCATATCCCAACCCATTTAGTCAGAGTGTGTATTTTGAATTCCGTCCTGATGTATCAGCAAATGCGCAACTTGAACTTTATGATGTTGCAGGTGCACTCATTAAAGTGCTATTTGCTGGTGATGTCTATGCCGGGCAATATTACAGAATTCAATATAGTGCTAATAGTCTTCAGGCAGGAGTTGTGATTTATAAACTTCGTCTTGACGATAAAGTAATTATTGGGCGATTGGTGTATACACAATAACCTAAATTTTTTTTAGAAACAACCGGTAACAATTTATATTTGATTGTTACCGGTTGTTTTTCTTGGTGAAATTGGCTTGTAACTAACTTATAAAAGCAAAGATTTTTTTTAGATGTAGAACAATGGCTATTATTAATAATGCTTTTCACGTTCACAATATTACCCATAATATCCACAAAAAATTTAAATATCTTTCATGTCACCATCAAACAATCCTTAATTTTCAATGTTATTGCGCTAAGCAACAACAAAGATTTACTGTTATTAACAATATATAAATTAAGCGTACATCTTTAAATATCAGTAGATTATAAAAATATTATACCAAATAAAAAATCTTTGTTATTAAACCCTTTAAAAAACAGGTTAAAACAACTATTTAGTATTTAGATTTTTTCTTGGTAATTGTATAAAAAAAATTACTTTTGCAAAAAAATATAAACACCACATAATATGTATTGGACTCTCGAACTGGCATCCAAACTGGAAGATGCTCCCTGGCCCGCAACCAAGGAGGAACTTATCGATTATGCATTGCGGTCAGGGGCACCCATGGAAGTTATTGAAAATCTTCAGGAGATTGAAGACGAGGGCGATGTCTACGACAGTATTGAGGATATCTGGCCCGATTATCCCACCAAGGATGATTTCTTTTTCCATGAAGATGAATATTAATACAAAATCTTATGGAGCCGGCAAAAGCCGGCTTTTTTAATCCCTTCATAAATATATAAAAGCGGCATTTATTTTTTTGCAGAATTGGACTAACTTTGCTTTTTACTTCTCTTGACAGGAAGGGCAAAATCAGTAATTATAAAATCATTATATATTATGCTTAGCATTTTTAAGAAACTTTTTGGAGACAAAGCAGCACGCGATCTTAAGGAGGTTATGCCTCTGGTGAAGCAGATTCAGGATGTTTATGGTAGTATCGAACAATTGAGTAATGATGAGTTGCGCTTAAAAACCATTGAGTTTCGTGAGAAAATTTCTTCATATTTAAGAGAAGAAATTACCCAGATTGAAGATCTGAAAAAACAAGCTGAATCCTACGATATTGATATGGATGAAAAAGAGAAAATCTTCAACCGTATCGATGAACTGGAAAAGATACAATATGACAAGACCGAAGATATTTTACTTCAAATCCTTCCCGAAGCATTTTCCGTGGTTAAAGAAACTGCCCGGAGGTTTAAGGAAAATGAAGTTGTTGAGGTTACTGCCAAAGACTTCGACAGGGAACTCGCATCCACACGTCCGAGTATAGAAATTAAGGGCGAAAAAGCTTACTATAAAAATAAATGGATGGCCGGAGGTAATGAAATTACCTGGGATATGGTGCATTATGATGTGCAGCTTATCGGCGGTATCCACCTGCATAAGGGAAAGATTGCCGAGATGGCTACCGGTGAAGGTAAAACTCTTGTGGCTACATTGCCTGTTTATCTTAATGCTCTTCCCGAAAAAGGTGTTCATGTGGTAACCGTAAATGACTATCTGGCCAAGCGTGACTCGGAGTGGATGGGAATGTTATTTGAGTTTCACGGGTTAAAAGTAGATTGTATTGATAAACACCAGCCCAACTCAGAAGAAAGACGAAAAGCTTATCTTGCCGATGTTACATATGGTACCAATAATGAATTCGGGTTTGATTACCTGCGCGATAATATGGCACGTAATCCCGAAGAACTGGTGCAGCGTAAGCATAACTATGCCATTGTGGATGAGGTTGACTCCGTGCTGATCGATGATGCCCGTACCCCTTTAATTATCTCAGGACCCACACCCCAGGGTGAAAAGCATGAATTTCATGAAATGAAACCCAAAGTAGAAAAACTGGTTTCTGCGCAAAGGGCACTGATTACTTCCATGCTTGCTGAAGCAAAAAAGTTGCTCACATCTGAAGATGGTGATAAGGATAAAGAAAAGAAAGGAGGAGAACTACTTCTTCGCTGTCATCGTGGTTTACCCAGAAACAAAGCACTCATCAAGTTTCTTTCTGAATCCGGAATGAAAAGTATCCTGCAAAGAACAGAAAACTTCTACATGCAGGAGCAAAATAAACACATGCATATCATAGACGACGAACTCTATTTCGTTATCGAAGAAAAAAATAACGTAATTGAACTGACTGATAAGGGCATTGACCTTATTACCGGTGCTTCCGATGACCCTGAGTTTTTCATTCTGCCTGATATCGGTGCCGAAATGGCCGACCTTGAGAAATCAACTCTCCCTGAAAAGGAAAAACTTGAGAAGAAAAACAAATTGCTCAGTGATTTCTCAGCAAAATCGGAAAGAGTACATACCATTAATCAGCTTCTAAAAGCTTACAGCTTGTTTGAAAAGGATACAGAGTATGTGATCATGGACAACAAGGTGAAGATCGTTGACGAGCAAACCGGCCGTATCATGGAAGGCCGCCGTTACTCCGATGGTTTGCATCAGGCCATTGAAGCCAAGGAAAACGTTAAGATTGAAGCAGCCACACAAACCTATGCTACCATTACCCTGCAGAATTATTTCAGGATGTATGGTAAGCTGGCCGGTATGACCGGTACTGCAGAAACTGAAGCAGGCGAATTATGGAATATCTACAAGCTTGATGTTGTGGTTATACCAACTCATAGACCTGTGGTTAGGGAAGATAGGGAAGACCTTGTTTACAAAACGAAGAGAGAAAAATACAACTCTGTTATTGATGAGATTGGAAATCTTGTGGCTAACGGACGTCCGGTGCTGGTGGGTACCACATCAGTTGAGATTTCGGAGTTGCTAAGCAAAATGCTTAACCTCCGCAAGATTAAGCATAACATACTCAACGCCAAGCAGCACCAGCGAGAAGCACAGGTGGTTGCAGAAGCGGGTAAAGCGGGTGCGGTTACCATTGCCACCAACATGGCAGGTAGGGGTACCGATATCAAACTTGGGCCTGGAGTAAAAGATGCAGGTGGTTTGGCAATTATAGGAACCGAAAGGCACGAATCGCGTCGTGTTGACCGCCAGCTCAGAGGTCGTGCAGGTCGCCAGGGTGATCCCGGATCATCGCAGTTTTTTGTTTCGCTGGAAGATGACCTGATGCGTATATTCGGTTCTGATCGTATCAGCAGGATTATGGACCGGCTGGGACTGCAGGAAGGAGAGGTGATTCAACATTCTATGATTACCAACTCCATCGAACGTGCCCAAAAGAAAGTGGAAGAGAACAACTTCGGTATAAGGAAAAGGCTTCTGGAATACGACGATGTTATGAATGCCCAGCGGGAAGTAATTTACAAAAAACGCCGTAATGCATTGTTTGGCGACAGACTTGCCCTGGACCTTTCAAACATGCTTTTTGATGTTTGTGAACAGATGATTGTTGAATACCAGGATGTCACTGATTATGAAGGGTTCAAAATGGAAGTTTACCGCAATCTGGGTATTGAAATACCTTTTGATGAAAGAGGCTTCCTGGATTCAAAATCAACTAAACTGGCTGATGACCTTTTCGATCAGGCATCCCAACGTTATCGCGAAAAAATTCAGACTGTTGCACAATTGGCATATCCTGTTATAAAAGACGTTTATGAAAATGCAGGAGAGCGTTATGAAAATATTGCTATTCCTGTTACGGATGGGCTAAAAACCATGAACGTGCTGGCCAATCTGAGGAAATCCTTTGAAACTGAAGGTCGTGAAGTTACGCTTTCTATCGAGAAAGGAATAACGCTTGCTATAATTGATAATTCATGGAAAGAACATCTTCGTGAAATGGATGATCTTAAACAATCAGTTCAGGGTGCAGCATACGAACAAAAAGACCCCCTGCTGATATATAAGTTTGAATCATTCGAGTTGTTTAAGCGCATGATTCAGAAAGTCAATAAGGATATCATTTCATTCCTTCTCAAGGCACAACTGCCTGTTAAAGATCCATCGCAGGTTAAAGCGGCTGATGCACCCGGCAGAACTGATATGAGTAAACTTAACGCCGGTAGGAGCGACCTGCCCGGAAGAGATTCCCGCGGGAAAGCCGAACCGGTTAGAGTTGAAAAGAAAGTAGGTCGTAATGAGCCCTGCCCTTGCGGAAGTGGTAAAAAGTATAAGCAATGCCACGGCAGGTAAGCTAAAACATAAAAAGAAAAGGAGGTATTCAGTTCATTTGAATACCCCCTTCTCATATATATACAGGCTTTAGGGCATAGTCTCCTGTGTCCAGTCAATTTCCGATCCCAGCAAAGAATGGGGAATCAGAAATACAATAAGTGTAACTATGGCAGCAGCCAGCACCCACCCTCTGTGAAAACGGTTTTTATAAACTTTCACCATAGCATAAACCCAGAAAAGAAATGCAATAGCTGTTTTATTGTCTGTAAGGTCTGTCCCAAAGGGCCAGCCTGTCCACCAGGCACCGAAAGCATATTTCTGCATAATAGGTCCGAAAATAAGCCCGCCGATAACCAAGGTGATTAGGGTCCACAGTGTTAATGAATATGTCTTTTCTTTCAGTAATGCAGCCATTCCTGCACGCGTACTCAGCAGCATAGCAATAAAAATGATTATTACATGTGGTATAAATGCCCAGGCGGGTACATCTCCTCTGAACCTGATGGTTATGGGATTATCAGTAAGTTTTACTCTTTCTTCTTCGCCTTGCAGAGTAATCTGGTACATTACTTTACCGGCAGGTGGCTGCTGAGGAATATAGGCAATGAGATAATCACCATCTCTTACCATTTCTTCTTTTGTCCACTCATCGAAACTGGGCGTTCTTTTATAAATGAAACTTCCGGTAATGTCTTCGTTTTCAACCAATACCCTGATGGGAGCGTCCATAGGACGTGGAAATGAACGAATCAGCCGGTATCTAATATCTTCATTTTCAATGCTAACACTGCCTCTAACAGGGTGCGTGGGTCCGGTCATTCGCTGGTAAACCACTGTTGCCAAGGTAATTAGTAAAGCTAAAATCCAAAGCGATACTGATTTCAGAGTTTTTTTCATGTTTTTATGCTTTAGTTATTTCTGAACCTGAACTTGTTTTATCATAGTAACTTTTCCATCTTTTCCTGATTGCTCAGCAAATCCCATCTTCTTCAAATAGTGATGGTGTTTTTTGTTTTTTGCTTCGGTAATAAGCTTTTTAACTCCCATCTCAATAAAAGCGTCCTGGTTTTGTTTGTAAACATAATTTCCGGTTTTAAAATCGCGGTATTCGGGAATGGCAAAATCAATTTCAATAAACATTTCATCTTCATTGATTTTTCTTCCGATAAAAAGCCCTGCAACATTAGCATTGCGGATGATGAGAATACAAAGGAGGTTTTCATTATCATACAAATGGTTTTTGAAACTATCGCAAAATCCCGGAAAGAACTTATTTATATCCTTTGAATAGAAGTCAATAAAATAAAGCAGGTACCTGTTTTCTTTTCTTATATGCAGAATTTTGAAATAATCCTTTGCTGAGTAAATCCTGAAAAGATAAAAGATATTTATAAGTGTGATGAAAAGATTTAAAAATGCAACAGGCATTGCCCCGATAATAAAACCGTAGGTAGAAAAGATTGATGCTCCCAGGAGGTTGAGCCATCTGAGTCTTATGATGGAACTCATGGTAAGCGAAATGGCTACAATAACAGATCCTATATAACCTATCCACTCTATTATATTGATGTTTTCCAACATTTCAATATAGTTTTTTCAATTGTGTGTTACCTTTTATGGCCATCTTGAGTTAGATATAAATCCTTCAGATAAAATGGCATCATAAATAGCCTGATGTATTTCTGACCTGATACTCATTTCTGAGATTTTTCTGTTAGATGCGTTGGGGTGCACTCGATTTGATAAGAAAACATAAACAAGGTTTTCCTTGGGGTCGACCCAGGCATAAGTGCCGGTAAAACCTGTATGACCATAACTCAGAATAGATGCGCTTTCGGCTGCAGGGCTGCTATCTAAAGCTCTTATGGCAGGCTTGTCAAAGCCCAGTGCTCTCCTGTTCTGATTTCCGGCATACTGAGTTGTTGTAAATTCGCGAATTGTTTCAGGTCTGATAAAGTCAATTCCTCCATAACTTCCTTCCTGAAGCAGCATTTGCATAAAAACTGCCACATCAGATGCGTTTGAAAAAAGCCCTGCATGCCCTGATATACCCCCCAGCATGGCAGCTGTTGGGTCATGAACATGCCCAATTAAAGTTTGCCCACGAAATAATGTATCGTTTTCTGTAGGAATCAGGCGATCTGTTGAAAATCTTTTCAAAGGTTTATATGTCATTGTTTTCAACCCCAGTGGTTTAAAAAATTTTTCATTTACATAATTATCAATGCTGATTCCTGTGATACTTTCAATCATTTCCGCAAAGAGAATAAACCCCAGGTCAGAATAGATATATCTTCTTCGGTTGAGCAGTTCTGAGTCAAGCAACTTATTTAAAATGGTATCTCTGTAGTTTTTATGTATATACAGGTTTTCAGCCACTTTTACCGGGAAATCCTGCGAATTGCGCGATTGAAAAATGGCCGGATCAGGGTGCCCTTCATTGAGAGTGGCAATAAAAAAAGGTATCCAGGAGCGTAGTCGTGCCTGATGTGCCAATATTTCCCGTAAGATAAGATTTTCTTTATTTGTACCACGCACCATAGGTAAATAATATCCCAACGGGTCATCAATGTTGATTTTTTCTTCATCAACAAGCTTCATCAGAGATGCCGTGGTTGCTATAATTTTGGTAAGAGACGCCAGATCATATATATCTGAA
>SKSE01000030.1 GCA_007118135.1 Bacteroidales bacterium
TAGCTATACCTGAATTGGGAATTAAATCCAGGCATTGCAGTTGTGCTTCACGAATAAATGCAGAGTTCTCAACAGTTTCATAAGCATCGCTGTGTTCTCTGTAATAAAAAGGAGCAATTTGTACATAGTAAAACGGGAAATCCCCTATCCCCCATCGTGTGCGCCAATCTTGCACCATAGCAGGAAAAAGTTCTTTATAATAGTCGGGTTCTAATCGGTTAGATTCACCCTGATACCAGAGTGCGCCTCTTATGGTATAGGGGATCAAAGGATCGATCATCGCATTATACAGCACTGTAGGGGTTTGATTTGTTCTTACTGTAATATCTACATTATCCAGGTTTACTTCCTGGAATTGGCCTAATACTTCTTTGCTCATCCATGCCTGAACGGAGCTTCCTCCCCAGGATGTGTGTATGATACCCACCGGACAATCTAAAATTTCCTGAAGTTGTTGGCCAAAGAAATAAGCTATGGCACTAAAGTTCGCAACATTACCGGGTGATGCATGTTGCCAGGCTCTGTATCTTTCAACATCTTTTTCAGGTGTCTTTGATGCTGACCTTTCCACAGTAAAGAGACGTAAATTTGGATTGTGGGAATTGGCAATTGCCATGTTTGAACCAAAGGTTGGTTCTCCGTTGAAACCTATTAAAGGCTGTTCCATGTTAGACTGGCCAGAACACAGCCACACTTCACCGAAAAGAATATTTTCCAGTGTAATATCTGAAGAATTACTTCTGATGGTAATAGTTTGTGGCTCCTTGCTTTTGGTGGTTTTAACTTCAACTCTCCAGTTGCCATCACGGTCAGCCCTGGTTTCAAGCCTCCCTGCTTCCCATGATGTTTCAATAGTAATTCTATCCCTGGAGTTGGCCCATCCCCAGAGTACTACAGTGGTATTACGCTGCAAAACCATATCTGATGATACAATGGCAGGCAGTCTTATCTCTGCAAACAGTGATGGAATAAAAATGAAATTAATTGCTGCCAGTACCAGAATTAGTTTAATTCTCTTCATATTATGTTTATTTTTAGTTAGTATGATTGTAAGTTAAAAGTAGATTATCGATCCATGTTAATATAACCCATTGATTTCAGGAAACGTTCCGCTTCCTTTAATGTCTGATTATAGCTTTCAGTATGCCTGAAATTAAAAAAACCATGCCCCTTACCTTCATACAAAAATAATTTGCAAATATTTCCTGCAGCAATCATCTTATCCCTATATTTTTCTGCAGTAGAAACTGGAATTAGCCGGTCATTAGTCCCAAGAAAAACAATGGTCGGCGGGTTACCTTGTTGTATATTGTGCAAGGGAGAAATTTCCTTGTAACGGTTTCCAATTCTTTCAAAACCATATCCATCGGGTCCATTGTCGAAAACCGGATTAAAAAGCACAAGAGCATTGGGGATGGGAGAAACAGAAAGATCATCATTGGGATCATTTAACCCAGGTACCATTGCAGCAGCAGCGGCAAGGTGTCCTCCGGCTGAACCGCCTGAGCCGGCAATACGATCAGGATCTATTCCCAGTAACTCAGCGTTTTCGCGTAAATAGCGAAATACGGATTTAGCATCTGAAACTGCATCAAATGGGGTGGTGCCGTGCCGTTCCCTAACCCGGTAATCAGCAAGTATTGCTATCATACCTTTGGATGCAAAATGTTTTGCATGGGGTTCGAATTGGATTATACTTCCGCTATTCCAGCCTCCACCAAAAAAGAATACAATAGCAGGCAGTAATTCATTGGTTTCAGCTTCACATGGAAAGTAAAGATACAGTTTCAGTTTGGTTGTATCAACTTGTTTGTAAACCAACACCCGTTGCGTTTCAGGCAAATTCAGATGGGCGCCCATTGAATTATTCTCAGAAGCAGTCAATCTACCTGAGTAAATCATTGCGGTAACCCAAAAAATCATCAATATTCGCAGGTGCATATTTATTTTAGATTGACTTAATAAATTATTGAATTACAGGTTTTTATTGTAGCTGTTAAGATTTTATTTAATAAACCTTTCGTCTTTCAGGATATAACTCAATGGCATCATCAATAATGCGGTGTGCAAATTGAATTCCATAATCATTTTCAAACACCATTTCCCTGAAGTTCTTCCAGTCTTCCAAAGTGATCCTGTCGTCGGTTTTACTGTATTGAAGGGCGTTGACGGCCTGCAGCATAACGTAACCTACATCTGCATTGCGCGCTTCCCGCATCAGGATTTCAAAAGCACTATCCGGATCACCACACCATGCAAGAGCCTGGCCGCCCATGATCCGGTTGGCAACAAATTCATCTTCAATTGCCATTAGCAGAAGTGCCTCTGTTACAGTTGAGTCTTTTACTCCGATCCGGAATAATCCATAAGCACCCCAGAAGCGAATTACCGGATGATCAATGCCAATATAATCAAGGTAGATGTTAAGGTGTTCGTCCCTGCCTTCAGCCGCATTTTTGGCAGCATCAAGGATGGACTCAACCGGATAATCCTCGCTTTGGGCATATTCGTAAATGGTTTGGTGCTTTAATCCGGGCCCTGCCAGTTGATGGAACATGGGTTCAGGTATAAGCCCAATGTCGCGGGTTTCAATCATCCATTTGTCCAGTGCGTCTGAAAGACGTCTGATCTTGCGACGCTGTGACCGGTCTTCGGCAATGTCGTTTATGTGCCAGGGATCGTTCTGAGTGTCGAACAGATATACAACGTTTTTAGGTTGAAAGAAACGGGATTGCACTTCATTGGTCAGTCCCTGTTCAAAGGCTTCTTCCCAGGCCCTCCATCCGGCATGCATTCTGGGACCATAACGTGTATCGCGCCCCTCAGGCCTGTGCGGGTTAAAATGCCTGATGAAGTAATACCTGCCATCTGTAACAGCTCGTGAAAAATCGTAACGCTCTGACATCCTGTCTCGATAAAAGAAGGTTAATTCAGGCCCCCTGCCGATCCCCTGACCCAGGAATGGTTCCCCCTGCATAACTTCAGGTATATCAATCCCTGCGATGGATAGCACTGTAGGAGCAAGATCAACAAAACTCACCATACGGCTGTCAGTGCCACCGGACTCTACCTTTGATAGATGTCGCCACTTTTCGGGCAGGTACACGATGAGAGGCACCTGTGTGCCCACATTGTATATATAGCGCTTCGATCGGGCCAACATGCCCCCATGGTCAGCATAAAAGAATACGATAGTATTATCCGCAAGACCTTTTTCTTCCAACTCTCGCAGCAGATCACCCTTCATACTGTCCATTAATGTTATCAGATCGTGAAAGCGCGCCCAGTCCTGTCGTATTTCAGGTAAATCGGGATGATAAGGTGGAAGGGTCAGCGCTTTCGGATTAACACGGGGTTGCTCCGGGATATCGCCTTCACTCACAAAACGATCTATCCAGTTGGTAGCCAGACGACTTTCATGGGTTACCACATTATTGAAAACAGCAAAAAATGGCTGCCCCTCGGCCCGATTTCTGTAGTGAGCTGTATTACTCACCTCATCCCAGATCTTGTCGCGATTGATCTCAAAACTGGAGTTGTAATCGGTTTTCACATTGTTGGTAGTATAGTATCCTGCCTCACGAAAAATCCGGGAATATGCAGGGATGATATCTGGCAACTGTGTGCGTGAGCGCATCTGATGAGTTCCAATGGTTGATGAATGCATACCGGTAAGAATGGCTGACCTGGCCACAGCACAAACAGGCGCATTGGCCCATGCATTGGTATAACGGATACCTCTGGCCGCAAGCTCATCCAGATTAGGTGTATGGGCATACTTATAGCCATAGCTGCCCAGATAAGGGCTTATATCTTCACAGGTAATCCATAGAATGTTGGGGTTTTCGGCAGGTGTATCCGATGGTTCTTCTCTTTCCTGGCAAGAGATAAGGGTTCCGGCTGTTATGCCACTTAGAATAAAAAATAATTTACTATTCATGCTTTATAAAAATGTGTAAAAATGATCATGATGAAACTACCCTGAGATTTTCCTGGCAGTTTATTGAGCTGGCTTTAATCGTTAAAGGTAAGAAGTAACAGATCAGAGTTTTTAAAAGACTAAATTACTCTTTCTTATCTACATCTTAGGCTCACATTGTAAAAAATTATATAACACAGGTTGCAATTGATAGCAAAAATGTTCAATTCGGCTGCTATTATTTATTATGCTTGAAAAACCTACTATCTTTGGGCTTTAAGATAAATCCTTGAGCGTAACCCTTCATTCACCTTTATTCAGGAAGAATTTGAGAGCCGGGGAGCAAAAACCCATGAAACTCTTCCCATGCTTAAGGTTAGTTCTTATCTGTTTTTGGCTTTATCGCTGATAATGGGAATAAACGGGGCTTTGTTTCTTCAACCTCTGGACAATTATGGTAATGTAAATACAAAAAGAGATATTTGAAGACTTTTTTTACCATAAAAATACGGGTTGCCTGATGATCACCAAACCCCGTTTGGGAAGTGAAGCACTGAAGATACAAACTGGTTTTACGAAAGCGGAAGACCAATATCATATTCAACAATTTATACACATAAACCCACTGGTGTTGAGTTAATTTTTACTTCAAACCTTTAATAAATCAAATAATTGAAAATTATGAAAAAAATTACATTAGCTCTTTTACTGGGAATTATAATGATTTCCGTTAATGCCCAAAACAGGGCAGCCTGGATGAAAGATGCAAAATGGGGTGTAATGTTGCATTACAGTATCGAAAGATTGGTATCTAACAATCTACTGGAATCGGAAGTAAACACTTTGGATGGGTGGAATGAACTTATCGATAATTTTGATTGTGATGCACTTGCCAAACAATTGTCAGATGTGGGCGCAGGATACCTGATCATTACGGTTCGTCATCTTGGTGGGTTTTTCTTGTCGCCTAATTCAATGTATGATCATTATATGGGGGAATCCCCAAGAGTGTCCAGTAATCGTGATCTTGTTGTCGATTTATATGAAGCATTGCATAAACATGGGATAAAGCTAATTGTATACTGCATGACTAACTTTAATTGGAATCCCGCAGAGTTGATAGCCTTTGCTTATGACAGAGATGATCCACGAAGAGCAGAGACATTTTTGCGGTGGCAGGAAGTAATCCGTGAGTACTCAATACGCTGGGGTGATAAGGTTTCCGGGTGGTGGTTTGATGGTTGTTATCTACCTAATACTTATTTCAGACATCCGGATATTCCCAATTTTGCTTCCATGGCCGCGGCCGCCCGGGCTGGTAACCCTGAAAGTATAGTTGCTTTTAACCGGGGAGTTTTCCCAAGAGTAAAGTCAATCACCCCGTATGAAGATTATACGGCAGGTGAAATCAATAATCCGGAAACCATTAGCTTCAGGAATCATGGGGGCGGTTTTATTGATGGAAGTCAAATTCAGATCTTAAGTTATCTGGGCACTACCTGGGGTATAGGGGCGCCAAGATTTACACAAGAAGACGTTGTTAGGTTTAGCCTTAGGATCAATGAAGTAGGTGGGGCCGTTACATGGGATGTACCCCCCATGCCTGATGGGACTATAGCAGATGATTTTATGGAACAACTGGTTGAAATTGGCAAAGCGCTGGGTACTATCAAAAAATAGTATCCGATTTAAAACTGCAAATAACCAACCTTTAATATTTTAACTACATTTTTCCCAATGGCCGCCCTGACAGCAGCTACTATTAAAAACAAAACACAGATAATATGGACAAAAGAATAATTTCCCTGGCAGCAGGCATTCCTTTAATCGCGTCAATAGGTATGGGTTGCCAGGAAAATAAAGAACAACCACTACCCAATATTATTTTCATTTTTGCAGATGATCAGGGTCCCTTGGATTTCGGTGTAATGAATCCTGAAGTTCACACCCCTCATCTCGACCAACTGGCAAAAAACGGAACACTATTTACCCAGGCCTATAACCAGGGATCTTTCACCCCTGCTGTATGTGTTGCAAGCAGAGCCATGCTGATTACCGGCACTTATCTTTGGAAAGCAGCAGAATACAGCGACAGTGGCAGAAACCGTAATGGAAACACCCCTGCTGAAATGCCGGAATATTCAGTACCTCGCACAGAACCATCCTGGTACTGGCCTTTAGAAATGAAAGCAGCAGGCTATGACACCTATTTTACCGGCAAATGGCATATAAATGTGCCTGCAGATGAACTATTTGATCATGTGGGAACAGTTCGCGGTGGTATGCCCAGCCAATCAGAAGAAAGATACAACCGTAGGTTTATTGAAGGCGAACCTGATACCTGGCATCCCTGGGACTCAATCTTCGGTGGATACTGGGAAGGAGGCACACATTGGAGTGAAGTGATCTATGATGAAACAAGTGATTTTCTGCAATTATCCAGTGAAAGCAAAAATCCCTTTTTCATGTATATTGCCTTCAATGCCCCACATGATCCACGTCAATCGCCAAAGGAATTCGTTGACATGTATCCGGTGGATGAAATTTTAGTACCCCCTAATTTTTTACCAATATACCCTTATGCTGAAGAAATAGGTTCGGGCCAGAGATTGAGAGATGAAAGGTTAGCTCCTTTCCCCAGAACAGAATATGCTGTAAGGAGAAACCGACAGGAGTTTTATGCGATCATATCTCACATGGATTACCAGATAGGCAGGATAATGGAAGAGCTGAAAAGAACAGGGCAGGATAAAAATACCTATATCATTTTTACGGCTGATCATGGCCTTGCAGTAGGTGACCATGGTTTTATGGGCAAACAAAACATGTATGATGCGAGCATGAAGGTACCATTAATAATTTCCGGACCTGAAGTAAAGAAAAATCGCAGGAACGACCAGTTGGTTTATTTTCAGGACATTGTGCCTACAACACTGGAAATAGCAGGTATTCCAAAGCCCCAATATGTTGATTACCATAGTTTTTTACCATTGGCTTCCGGCAAGGAAGACAAAAGCACCTACGATGCTGTGTATGGTGCCTATATGGGAACACAGCGAATGATCAGAAATGAAAAGTATAAAATGCTTATTTATCCTGTGGCTAACGTGGTTCGTCTTTATGATATGGAAAATGATCCTTTTGAGATTCACGATCTGGCATCAGACCCGAAGTATAAGCCGGTAATGGATGAACTTTTTATAGAATTTAAAAAATTACAAACAGAGGTGTCCGATCCACTGGATATAACACCATACTATCAAAATTTTTTTTTGAACTGAGTAGTAAAAGTGAATAGTTGCATTACAACCGCTGGCACGCTTTAAGTCTTATGATTGCCGGACTACTAACTAAACTTAATAATGTCTAAATCCAAAGAAAATGAAAAGAATTGCCTCATTATTCACCCTGTTCCTTTTGACGATAAAATTTTTAGCGTTTGACAGCCAATCGCTTAACCCGGAAATAATTCATGTTTCACTCAACGGAAATGATCAAAATGATGGCTCTGCATCATCACCGGTTAAAAGCCTGGAGGCTGCAAGACAGCTGGCACGGGTGCATGCCGGACAAAGGCCTGTTGAAGTGGTGCTGGCTGATGGCATTTATTACATGCCGGAAACTTTCATTTTAAGGCCTGAAGACTCAGGAACTGCTGA
>SKSE01000130.1 GCA_007118135.1 Bacteroidales bacterium
GACGCATAGAATAAGCTTCCGTTACTTTTTTCACAATAATTCTGAATTTCAGGAAGTTTATTCAACCAACCGGTGGTACCTGTAACAACAGGAATACCCAAATCCATAAGTTTCATAATGTTTGCAGTAACCACATCGGGCGATGTAAACTCAATGGCAACATCAGCGTTTTTCAATTCTTCTGTATATAATTGCCAGTCATCAGGGTTATCAATAATAGCAACCACTTTCATCTTCATAGATGGAGCATATTTTTCAATTTCATGTCCCATTTTCCCATATCCGATTATGGCAATTTTAAGTAGTTTTTCCATAGTTTCAGAATTAAAAACTAAATGTAAATCTTAGTCCGGCAAAAGATCTTTGATTTCTGTCTCTTGTTAAATGATCAGGAATTATAAACGGCTGTAAGTTCATACTTAAATCTTCTCCCACATCAAAATCGAGAAGATGAGCATCTACAGTTGCGTCAAGTACATTAAGTAAATAAAGTGCCGCTCCGAGAATGTAGCTGACTTCAAGATTTCGTCTGTAAAAATTCGTTGCCCTTTGTAACTGGTCGGTAGAATAGAATGGATATTCGTCAACAGTATTGGGATTACCATCTACTCTGGCAAAATATGAGCGCCTGAAAGACTGATACTGGTTATTATTAAACCTTACAGCATAAGCAATGGCACCAAACCCTGCATAAATGATAGGCATTTTCCAGTACCTGCCATTATATGCCTGTCCTAAACCCGGAAAAGTAACAGACAGCATGGTTGCTTTGAGTGGTGAATGTTTCTTTTCGTCAACTGTAATCGGTTCTTCTTCAGCAAATGTCAAAGGTTCCTGCGTTTGTTGCGAATCTCTGAAATCTGTCGGAGATGGTTCATCGTTTAAGGGTTGAGTGGGAATTGTGTCAATTATTTCAATCGGTGATACTCCACGTCGCGATGCGGGAAGTGTATCCATGTCGAAAATAAACATATTTGCAAAAGAAAACCCGGGAAAAAACAAAACCCCAAAAAACAAAATCAAGCCCAATACAATTGGGCCTGAAAATAGTTTACCGGAACTTTTCCTGTTTAAAATCAGTTTTGGATTTTCCTGCATCAAAAATTATTCTTGTTTCTGAACCAGTTTCAGAATACGTTCAAGGTCTTCTTCTGATGAAAAGTTAATAACGATTGAGCCTTTACCACCTAACCGGGATTTTATCTGAACCTTTGATCCATAAAAATCCGATAGCGATTTTTGAAGGTCATGATATCTTTTATTGTTACCAACCTTTGTGGCTTTTTTATTAACGGAATCTGGCTCATTTTCTTTTGCATCAGAAAGATTTTTTACAATTTCTTCTACATCTCTTACTGACAGACCCTGGGCAATAATATCATGGAAAATATCAAGTTGTGTTTGCACATCATCAAGAGTTATCAATGCTCTGGCATGTCCCATGGAAATAAGCTCCTGGCGGAGGCCAATTTGTACTTCACCGGGTAATTTCAGTAACCGTAAATGATTTGAAATTGAAGGTCTTGATTTCCCAAGCCGCTCCGACAGTACTTCCTGAGTAAATTTATAATCTTCAATCAATTGCTGATATCCCAGTGCTATTTCAATGGGGTTGAGATTTTCCCGCTGAATATTTTCAACAATGGCCATCTCTCTCATTTCCTGGTCATTTGCAGTACGGATATATGCAGGTATGTCTGTTAACCCGGCAAGTAGAGCAGCTCTGCAACGACGTTCTCCTGAAATAAGCTGAAATTTTCCATCATCAAGCTTACGAATTGTAATGGGTTGTATAACACCTTGCTCCTTTATGGAAGCTGCCAGTTCCTGAAGAGACTCTTCATCAAAATCGGTACGTGGCTGAAAAGGATTACTATCTACAAGCTTTAAAGAAACGTTAGCTACAGTACCAACGGCATGCAAGTCTTTTTCAATATCATAACGGGGTTGTACTTCTGTGCCGGTATTATCAAGTAAAGCACTCAGGCCTTTCCCCAATGCTCTTTTTTTAGCGTTCATTTTCGATTTTTATGTTTCTTTCCGATTCTTCTAGTTGAGTAAGTTGATTTTTTTGTAAAATTTCGCGGCCCAGATTCAGGTAATTTATGGCCCCCCTTGAGCTGGCGTCATGCATGATAATGGTTTCGCCAAAGCTTGGTGCTTCGCCAAGTTTTGTATTTCGCTGAATAATAGTATCAAAAACAAGATCCTGGAAATGAGTTTTAACTTCTTCAACTACCTGATTGGATAATCGAAGCCTTGTATCATACATAGTAAGTAAAATACCCTCAATTTCGAGCCCGATATTAAGACGAGATTGCACAATTTTTATGGTGTTTAATAACTTACCCAGCCCTTCCAGTGCAAAATATTCGCATTGAACCGGCACAATTACCGAATCACTGGCCGTAAGTGCATTTACTGTAATCAATCCCAGGGAAGGTGAGCAATCGATCAGTACAAAATCGTAATCATTTTTTACTTTATCAATCACCTTCTTCATTACCATTTCGCGGTTGGGCATATTGATCATTTCAATCTCTGCACCTACCAAATCAATATGAGCTGGAATAAGGTCAAGATTAGGGGTAGAGGTATTTAGCAAAATATTACGTGGGTCAACATCATCGATGATACATTCGTAAATGCTCGTTTTTACTACTTTAGGATCAAAACCTACACCGGAAGTAGCATTTGCCTGCGGGTCGGCATCAATTAACAGTGTTTTGAATTCAAGAACAGCCAGACTGGCCGCCAGATTGATAGCAGTTGTGGTTTTTCCCACACCCCCTTTTTGATTTGCAATGGCAATAACTTTACTCATAGGGTAACTGAATTAAAGTGTTAAGGTTATAAGAAATTCAATATGTTGATTTTCAAATGATTGAACAGGGCGATATATTTACTTAGCCCTTTCAAAGCACAGGTGCAAATTTACAATTTAAAAAGGCTTAAGCAGGTTTTTTTTAAAAAAATTCCCAACAATTACATCAGACAACTATTCTTAGTCACGCTGGATAATGTTTTAGTAAAAACAAAAAAAGAGTTGAACCACCATGGATTCAACTCTGATAAATTAAAGAAAACTAAAAAATGAAGCGACAATTATTTATTGTCGTCATCATCATCTGATTCATCTTTTTTGGTATCGAGATCATCAAAGTTAACATCGGTAAATTCCTTTTCTTTTTTTCGTTGTTCTTCTTCGGCCATCTCATCAAGATACGATTGTGGTACTTTACCCGTTGCAATGAATTCATATGCTTGCTTAAGGGCTGTTTCAAACTTATCAAAATCTTCCTGATACAGGAACAATTTATGTTTTTCATAGAAAAACTTCCCAGTCTGCTGGTCAAAGCGCTTCTTACTCTCGGTAATAGTTAAATAATTCTCTCCGGCACGTGTGGCTTTAACATCGAAGAAATAAGTCCTTTTACCTGCTCTTACAGCTTTTGAGAATAATTCCTCATTATTATACTTCTTACCTGACTCTTCCGTACTCATAATTATTTCCTCATTTTTTAATGGTTTGGCAAAAATATAAAATCTTTTTTCAAAGTAACAAACTTACGGTCTTAACAAACCGTAAATTGCAAATCCTTTTTTTAATTTCAAAGTTAATATTACCCGAAAAACAAAAAACACAGGATTTACAATTTCGCCGGTTTTTAATTTTAGATGTTTAACAGTTATCTGGTACAATTGGTTTAAACTTAACTGTTTTGCATCTAAAATATTTTATTGTTTAAGAAAGTTTTTAAAAATGAATTACTTTTGCATTGTTTTTTTAAGCCAATTTCTGGTATTCCGTTCCTTGTTAACAGAATGAATTATTTTACTCTATGCTAAACAGAAGGCATTTACGCGTTAAAGTTTTACAAAGCTTGTATGCATTTTTCCAGTCGGGAAATACATCCCTTGATGCCGGCGAAAAAGAATTACTATTCAGTATTGAAAAAATCTACGATCTTTACCTCTATCAGCTCACTTTGATTATTGATGTTGGCCGGCAGGCCCGTAAGGTAATAAATGATAATAAAAACAAGAAAATACCATCTCCTGAAGATCTGAATCCCAATACACGTTTCATCGAAAATAAATGTCTAAAAGGGATCGAAGAAAGTACCGGGCTGGCTCTTAAACTAAAAGAAAAGAAAATTTCCTGGAACAAGGCACCCGAGATTTCAAAGAAAATCTTCCTTCAATTCCGCGAAGGCCGACATTACCAGGAATACTTGAGCGCAACAGAAGATTCCTGGGAAAATGACCGCGACCTAATTCTCAAATTACTCAAAAGCTATATTTGTGAATCGGAATTGCTTCATCATTTTTACGAGGAAAATTCAATATATTGGCTTGACGATTGGGAGCTTGTAAACAAAATGATCATCAAAAATATTAAGGCCATGAAAAATGGCGAAACCGATGATTTTAATCCTCTGTCGCTTTACAAAGACCCCGAAGATAAAAAATTTGCCAGGCAACTTTTTAAAAAAACCATTCTCCACGACAAGGAATTTTCTCCCATGATTGCAGCCAAAACCCAAAATTGGGATATTGAGCGTATTGCCCTTATGGATATAATTATCATGAAGATGGCACTTGCCGAAATTACCCGATTTCCTGAAATACCTGTTAAAGTATCATTAAACGAGTACATTGAACTTTCAAAGATGTACAGCACTCCCAAAAGCAAGGTTTTTGTGAACGGCGTGCTTGATAAACTGGTTGAAGAGCTTAGCCTTGGAAAAAATATACCCAAATTAAGTAAATCCTGAAAAATGAACAGGCATTTTTTTTATTTTTTGAGTTTGGTGCTTTTAATTCCTTTTCTTGTGGGTTGCAAACAGTCAACACAAAACGATACCAAACGCAGTTCATCAATTAATCCTGAAGCAGATGGACCCGTTATCAGTTTCCAGAAAGAAGTGCATGATTTTGGGAGAATAATTACCGGCGAAAGAGTTTCTTATGGATTTCGTTTTACCAATTCAGGTAACAGCCCATTGCTAATAACCGGGATAAGAAGCGGATGTGGTTGTACGGTTGGCGATTATCCCAAAGATCCTATTATGCCAGGCAATGATGGTAGAATTCATATAGTTTTTAATTCATCAGGCAGAAGAGGATTTCAGTCAGAATCAGTAAGAGTTCTTTCCAATGCTGAAGAATCTGTTGTAACTTTGCGAATAACAGCAGAAGTTTTGGAGAGGTAAAATATTTTATCAATTTCAAATCATTTAAACCTAATTATTATGAATATGCTTAACATTTTATTAATGGCAACAGAAGGCGAAGGTGGCGGTTTTGCAGCTTTTCTGCCTTTGATTTTAATCATAGTGGTATTTTACCTGTTTTTTATACGTCCGCAATTAAAAAAACAGAAAGATGCCCGTAAGTACAGGGAAGCTCTAAAAAAGGGTGACAAAATTATTACCATTGGAGGCATTCACGGAAAAATAACTGAGGTTCAGGAAAAAACCTTTACTGTAGAAGTAGCACCAGAAATCCGCTTCCGTATTGAAAGATCGGCTGTGGCAATGGATGGCCCACAGGAACAACAACTTTCTGAAAACCGCTAGCCGAAGATTATTTTGTTTAAAATCCTGGTTGTGTAATCCTTACATGGTCAGGATTTTTTAAATATTATTTAATTAGGAAGTATACCATGAAAGTAATGCCATGGCATAATATTGAAAACACACCGCAAACGCGCCGAAAAACTTATATTTTTCTGCTTTGCCTTGCTTTTAGTTTTATTTCGTGGCTATTTATTAAACTTTCCAGGGAGAGTTCTGCCATTATTCCTGTTACTATTGAATTGGTAAACATACCCCAGGAACTAATTATAACAGGACAAAGCGACAGTACATTTGTTGTAAATGTTCAATCTACGGGAGTTAAACTTCTATCGTCAAGTTTTTTGCGACGGGTTAGCAAAATTGAATCCGACTTTAATGCCTTACAGCAAATACGCAGAGATGGTAATCCTGTATTTTTTTTAACATCTGCACAGGCTGAAACCCGGTTTTCGGTTCTGAGTGATATTCCCAGAACAGCACTTACTGTGCACCCCGATACCATTTTCTTTAATACCGTAAGTGCTTTCTCCAAAAAGGTGCCCGTAAAATTGGTAAAAGACCTTGATTTGCAAACAGGTTTTAAGGTTTATGATATACCAGCTCTTACCCCCGACTCCATTATTGTAACAGGCCCAACAGAGATGGCTGATACCATTACTTTTATAAAAACCAGGCCACTTCGGGAAACAGGAGTTTATCAGAACATAAACAAAAAAGTAAGCCTGGAAAACCCCTGGAAGGACAGACAGGTTACCCTATCATCCAATGATATAGAAGTTTTCATACCTGTTGAAGAATATACCGAATCATCCGTTGACTTATCAGTTGAAATTGATTGCAGCCCTGATAAGGCAATTGATTCGAATGATATTATGCTATTTCCCGACCGTGTTAATGTTTTTTATCTGGTTGCCTTGAGAGACGTGAACTCTGTTACCCCCGACATGTTCAGCGCTTTTGTTACCTGCCCCGACACCCTGTCAACAGATAAATTCAGGCTAAATGTTGAAATAAGAGAAAGTCCATCAATCGTTGACATTATACGTGTACGACCTTCCGAAGTGGAATATATCATGATAAGAAGATAAGGAACATGCTTAAAGTTGCTCTCACCGGAAATATAGGAAGCGGAAAATCAGTCATTTGTAAATTTTTTGAAATGCTTGAAGTTCCTGTCTTCTATGCTGATAGTGAAGCTAAGAAACTTTATAATAACCCTGAAATCCTGGAAAAGATTAAAAACCTGTTTGGTAAAAAGGTTTTTACCCCCGAGGGAAGTTTAAACAAAAGGGCACTGGCAAACCAGGTTTTCTCAGACAAAGACAAGCTAAAAGAATTAAATGCTTTAATTCATCCTGAAGTCTATAAAGCATTTGATAAATGGATTTTACAACATCCTGACAAACCTTATTGCCTTCAGGAAGCAGCTATAGTTTTTGAAACAGGTGGTTATATTCGGTTCGATAAAACCATTCTGGTACACGCCCCTGAAGAAATCCTTATTGAAAGGGTAATGAAACGTGATTCTCTTAGTCGCAGTGAGGTTCTGGAACGCTTAAATAACCAAATGGACCAAAATCAAAAAATGAGACTAGCCAGTTATCTTTTACCCAATGATAATACTATGCTGCTTATACCCCGAATCCTGGAGATTCATTCAGAATTGATCCGTCTCTCTGAAAAGAGTAATTAAGAAAAATTCATTCAATTCTAAATTACCCGTATTAACCTTAGCAGGCAATAATTTATCTTCATTTTGTCGTCATTATTTCTTAATTTAGCGGCATATAAACCACAAAAAGCACAACCATGAGCAATATCGTTGTAGGGATTGATTTCTCCAAATCATCCATAAAAGCATTTGAATATGCCTTAGGAATTGCGTCTGTAACAGGTCTTGATATCAAGCTTGTTTATGTAAGAAAAAA
>SKSE01000297.1 GCA_007118135.1 Bacteroidales bacterium
GCAGAAATACAGTATTTCGATTATCTGATATATGCCCTTAATGTGCTGAGTGATGACCTTGCCACTTTGCATTATCGAACAGCAGGAGGACAAAAGGCTCCCATGATTATCAGCACCCGTGGCCATCGACTGGAAGGAATATGGCATTCAGGCAGTCCTTTAAGTATGGTTATTAACTCTATTCGTGGAATATATGTGCTTGTGCCCCGCAATATGACTCAGGCTGCAGGATTTTACAATACTATGCTGCAATCAGACGATCCGGCACTAATCATCGAACCCCTGAACGGCTACAGGTTGAAGGAAACTCTTCCTGATAACATTGGTGTATATACAGTACCTTTGGGCAAACCCGAAATTCTGCGTGAAGGTGATGATGTAACCCTGGTTACTTACGGATCCTGTGTCCGGATTGCCGAAGATGCTGTTGATCAGCTAAAGGAATACGGAATTACTGTTGAACTTATCGATATTCAAACTCTACTGCCGTTCGATATTGACAAAACCATTGTAGAGTCGTTGAAAAAAACCAATAAGATTGTATTTTTCGATGAAGATGTTTCCGGCGGAGCTACAGCATTTATGATGCAAAAAGTTCTGGAAGAACAAAATGGATACCTTTATCTTGACGCCAAACCGGGAACTGTTACCGCAAAGGATCACAGGGCAGCTTACAGTACCGACGGAGATTACTTCTCGAACCCTAATGCTGAAGATGTTTTTGATGCAATTTACGAAATCATGCATCTCTATAATCCCCAAAGATTTCAGGACCTATATCCCTATAGTCCAAAAAATTCTTAATTAAAATACCTTTTAAAAAAAAGCACCAAACACACAAAGGGTCTGATTTGCAGACCCTTTTTTTTATCCATCGTATTAAATATTTGTTTAATTTGTTTGGATGGTTTTTAAAAAATCGTTTATCTTTGCCGGCTCGGACAAACGTGATTTTTTGCCTGTTTTTCAATTCAGAGGCAAGAGACCAAATTACTAAAAAGCAACATGACAAATCAGAAAACGACCATCGGTAAAGACAATGTTCTTGACGGCAAAAGACTGTATTACAGCTTTCTGGCAGGTGCATTCAATGTATTTGAAAACCAGAAGATGCTTAATAAAATCAATGTATTTCCTGTTCCTGATGCCGATACAGGTACCAATCTTGCATCTACCTTCCGTTCCATAGTTGAAAACACTGCTCCCAGCAATAATATCAAACACACTTCGGTTGCTATTGCTGATGCTGCCCTAACCGGTGCCCGCGGAAATTCAGGAATTATCATTGCGCAATTTTTATACGGAATGAGCAATGAACTTGAGGATGAAGCTGAAGTAACCGTTCAATCTTTTGCCGACGCCACCATGAAAGCGGTAAATTATGCCTACCAGGCTATAGCCAATCCGGTAGAAGGTACAATCATTACTGTTCTTCGTGAGTGGGCAGAGTTCATGTATGCCGTAAAAGACAAATATGAAAGCTTTGAGCTCCTGATGCATGAGTCTTTGCAACAAGCCCGTGAATCATTGGCAAAAACTCCGGAGAAGCTTAAAATACTTGCCAAATCCAATGTGGTTGATGCCGGTGCACAGGGGTTTGTGGTTTTTCTGGAAGGCATAAACCAAATCTTTGAAAAAGAGAATGTAAAAAAAATTCTGAGTTTTAAGGTTTCAAATGTTGAAATGGATGCCAGCATTTTTGATGAGCATGAAGAAGGAGAATTCAGATTTTGCACTGAAGCCTTAATTTCATTGAATCAAACTACCAAAGTAGGCGTAAAAGAGTTTTTGAGCAATATGGGTGATTCGTTGGTGATGGCAGGTCCTGAAACACGCATGCGCATTCACATCCACACCAATGAACCCGCAGAAGTATTTGCACACCTGGCTGATGTAAGCACTGTACTTTATCAGAAGGTAGATGATATGGTGAAGCAAAATGATATTGCTCACCGCCGCAAGCATGATATTGCCCTGGTGGTTGATTCCACCTGCGATCTCCCCAAAGAAGTCATAGATCATCATCAAATTAATGTGATACCCATAAATGTCTTTTTCGGCGAAAGCCAGTTTCTTGACAGGCTTACCATTACACAGGATAAGTTTTTTGATTTGCTGAAAACGTCTGATGTTTATCCCACATCTGCTCAACCTGGCATAAAGGATATAAGTAACACACTTAACTATCTTTCAACACACTACGAATCAATCATTGCTCTACATATTTCAAGCGTATTAAGCGGCACCTATTCAAACAGCAAAAAAGCTGCAGAAAGTATTTTACGGGATAACTCTGAGAAGCGTATAGATGTTCTGGATTCAAAACAAACGAGTGCTTCATATGGATTAATCGCCTTAAGACTTGCACGTGCCATTGAAGAAGGTATGTCGCACGATGAAATCATTGCAAAATCTCAGGAGTGGATTGGTAAGAGTAAAGTATATGTGGGAGCTAAATCGCTGGAATCCTTCGTGAAAGGTGGAAGGGTAAGTCCTGCAAAAGGATTTATAGGCTCTTTGCTCAATGCCAAGCCCATTATTTCGATAGATGAAAACGGCAAAGCAGTTTTGTTGGACAAAGCTTTCAGTTACAAAGGCAGCCTGAAAAAGACACTTAATCATGTACAAAAATATATTGGCGATAAAAAGGTTTGGGGTTACAGTGTTGTACATGCAAGAGACCCTGAAACTGCCAATTGGTATGCTAAAGAAGTGGAAGCTATTACAGGCATGAAACCTGAGTATATTATGGAAGTCTCTCCCGTTCTTGCCATAAGTGCGGGCCTGGGCGCCGTAGGAGTGGCCCTGATGATGGAGTAAAAAACTGCAACCACCTGAAAAGAAAAGAGATTGCTCTCCAAAGTGTGAGCAATCTCTTTTTTTGTCAATTAATTCTTAATAATTCTCAACCCACTCTTCAAAGTAAGCCTGTGGATGCTGACAGGTGGGGCAGTTTTTCAACGCTTTTTCACCTTCATAAATATAACCACACTTGCGGCAATACCATTTGGTTTTTTCAGGCCGATTAAAAACAGAACCATCTTCCACTCTTTTGAGTAATTTCAGATATCTTTCTTCATGGTTTTTTTCAGCTTCAGCAATCATTTTAAAAGTAGTAGCAATTCTTCTGAATCCTTCTTCTTCGGCAATTCTTGCAAATTCGGGGTATAGCTCCGACCATTCTTCTTTTTCACCTGCTGCTGCTCCTTTAAGATTTTCTGCGGTTGTACCCAGTTTGCCTGCGGGATATGAAGCAGTAATTTCAACCATTCCACCCTCAAGGTGTTCATAAAATCTTTTGGCGTGCATTTTCTCATGGTTGGCCGTTTCCGTAAAGTAACCGGCAATTTGCTCATAGCCTTCTTCTTTGGCAATTTTTGAATACATCTGATAACGTCGGGCTGCCTGTGATTCACCGGCAAATGCTTTCAGCAGATTTTGCTCCGTTCTCGTTCCTTTAATGCTTTTTTCCATAATTAAATCTGTAAAATGATAAGTACTTAAAATCCGCAGGATATTTTCACTCAAAATAATCCTGCTTTGCAATTCTATTCAAAATTAGGTTTTTTGGGAGAAAAAGCATCAACAAAACTTCATGAACACACTGATTTACTGCAATTTATAATCAGTATAAATAACATCAGGATACAATCTTCTGGGTTTGAGATGCATCCTGATATTTTATTTTAGTCTGAAAAAATTAACTGAGAAAATTTCGGTTCCGAACTTACTATTTAATAAGTGTTTGGTAACGATCCGGGCCGGTTGAAACTATGGATACTTTTGCGCCGGTGTAATCTTCAATATAGGCAATATATTCAAGTAGTTCTTCCGGAAGTTCATTATAATCTCTGAACTTTTCCAAATCTGTTTTCCAGCCTTTAAAAGTTTTGTAAACCGGTTTTATCTCTTCAGAGTCAAACTCAAAGGGGATATAATCTATTTCTCCACCCTTGTAACCATAAGCAATACAGGCATTAAACTCATTAAATCCGTTAAGCACATCAGCTTTTGTCATGATAAGCGAGGTAACACCATTTATCATTACGCTGTAACGTAATGCTGGTAAATCGAGCCATCCGCAGCGCCGTGGCCTGCCGGTTGTTGAACCAAACTCATTACCTTCTTTGCGCAGCATTGCTCCTTTTTCATCAAAAAGTTCGGTGGGAAATGGTCCACTACCAACCCGTGTGCAGTATGCTTTGAAAATACCAAAAACATGGCCTATGGCTGAAGGAGCCAGCCCCAGACCGGTACACGCTCCTGCGGCAATGGTATTTGAAGAGGTTACAAAAGGATATGAGCCGAAGTCAATATCAAGCAGCGAACCCTGGGCACCTTCTGCCAGAAGCTTTAATCCATCACTCAAGGCCTTATTAACGAAAATTTCGGAATCAACAACCGGAAATTCTTTCAACTTTTCAGCACCTTCAAACCATTTTTCCTCATACTCATTAAAGCTAAAACAGTCAAGTTTAACCGATTGAATATCAAACCCCAATGCCCTTACTTTATGCAGGTGGTTCTCTTTAAGAATTTCATATTGCTCACGGAAGTCGCTTTGCAATAAATTACCTATCCGTAGTCCATTGCGTGCAATTTTATCGGTATATGCCGGGCCAATACCTTTAAGTGTACTCCCTATCTTCGACTCGCCCTTGGCATGCTCAAGAGCAGCATCCAGTAATTTGTGCGATGGAATTATTAAATGTGCTTTTCTCGAAATGAGCAGCCTTTTATTTATAACATCAAAAGGCATTTGAATACTGCGCAGTTCCTTGAAGAAAATCATGGGATCAATAACCACCCCATTGCCAATCAGGTTTATCGAACCATCATGAAAGATACCCGATGGTATGGTGTGTAAAATATATTTTTTCTTGTCAAATTCAAGTGTGTGCCCGGCATTGGGCCCACCCTGAAAACGGGCTACAACATTATAATCAGGTGTAAGAACATCAACAATTTTTCCTTTGCCTTCGTCGCCCCATTGTAACCCAAGAAGAACGTCAGCTTTGTTTTTTTCAATCTCCATTTAGTATCCAATTATTGAATTGCACATAAAAAAAGCCGTATTAAAGCGGCTTAAAAGTAATTTGACTCAAAAGTAATGGATTTTTGTGTAAAAGTCCCAATCGGAAAACAATAAAACCTTTTAAAAATGAACGAATCAGTTATTTTTTAACTTCTCGCAATTTTTGCATAAACCGTAGAACGTGAAAGACCTGTGATTTACATTGAAGCCCATAAGGTTTTCTATTGAGTTTTGAATTTCCTGCAAACGGGGGTCGCAAAATTCAAGTACTTTTCCACAATCTGTGCATACCAGGTGATCATGCTGTTTATATTTATAGGATTTTTCAAACTGGGCAACATTTTTTCCAAACTGGTGCTTAATTACCAGGTTGCAATTCAGAAGCAATTCAATGGTGTTATACAGAGTAGCACGACTTACCCTGTATCTGTTATTTTTCATTTTGATATACAATGACTCTACATCAAAATGACCTTCTGTAAGATAAATTTCCCTGAGAATGGTAAACCTTTCAGGAGTTTTTCGATGCCCGTTGTTTTCCAGATAAACAGAAAAAATGCTTTTTACTGTATCAAGCACTTCAGGATCTTGTTTGCGATCTTTCATGTACATAGTAAAGATGATTTCTTGCTTCTGATCGTTAGTGTGTGATAAATCCCTGAATAAATAACAAAAACTTTGCCTTCAGGATTATAAAGATATAAAAACTTTTTGTTATTTGTAATGGTTATAAATAAATAAAAGCAACTATTGATGTTACAAACATAACAGGAAGCGTTTTGTTTATTTACCGATTCTTGATACCTGCTTAACACCCTTAATTTTTTTTATCTTACCAATTAGATTGCTAAGGTGCTGTGTGTCATTGACATAAATCATTACAGTGCCTTCAAAAGTTCCGGCATTACTGTCAATGTTTATAGAGCGGATATTGAGGTTATATTCGCTGGAGATAAGGCTTGTAATACTATTAACAATTCCCGTATCATCAAACCCACTGATTTTTATTCCTGAAAGAAATGCGATAGACTTACCGGTATACCATTTGGCTTTTACAATGCGATACGCATATTTCGACATGAGCTGCACTGCATTGGGGCAATTGTTACGGTGAATTTTTATTCCTTCATTAATGGTTACAAATCCGAACACATCATCACCGGGTATAGGATTACAACATGGAGAAAGGGTATAATCAAGAGCTTCCAATCCATCGCCAATCAATAGTGTATCGGGTTTCTCTTTTAGCTTTTGCCTGATTGGATCAATCCCTTCTTTCTCAAGGGTGTCACTTTTCGAACCTTTAGCGAACGGATTTTTTAAATAACTTAAGATACCACCGCCTTCAGTTTCGGAAAGATAGTTTTTCAGGTCTTTGATATCAAGTTTATCGATGGCAAATTCATAATACAAATCGATGGGTGCCTGGAGCTTAAAGAAGTTAACAAGTTTCTGAATGTTCTCAGGAGTATTGTCAATTTTAAGCTGTTTGATTTTCCTGTCAAGTTTTTCCTTACCATCTTCGGCAATTTTCTTTCGTTCTTCCTTAAGGGCAACTTTTATTTTTCCTTTGGCTCTTGCTGTAGTAACATAGTTTAACCAGTCGGTTTTGGGCTTTTGCTTTACTGATGTTATAATTTCAATCTGATCTCCACTTTTAAGGGGATGGCTCAAAGGCACAAGTTTGTGGTTTACTTTTGCACCCAAACACTGATCCCCCACTTTAGAATGAATGGAATAAGCAAAATCAAGTGCTGTGGATCCTATGGGTAGTGTTCTTAGTTCACCTTTGGGTGTAAAAACAAATATCTCATCAGAAAAAAGATTCAATTTAAAATCTTCAATAAAATCGAGAGCATCCTTTTCAGAAGTTTTCAGGATTTCACGAATTCTGTAAAGCCATTTATCAATACCACTTTCACCCGGTTTAGACTCTTTATATTTCCAGTGTGCAGCATATCCTTTCTCTGCCACATCATCCATACGAGCTGTACGTATTTGAACTTCAACCCATTTGCCCTGCCTGCTCATTACTGTAGTATGCAATGACTCGTATCCATTGGCTTTGGGAGTGGAAATCCAGTCGCGCAATCTGTCTGGGTTAGGACGGTAAATATCAGTTACAATGGAATAGGCCCTCCAGCAATCAGCTTTTTCGCGTTGCTCAGGAGTGTCAATGATAATTCGAATGGCAAAAATATCGAACACCTCATCAAAAGGAACCTCCTGTTTCTTCATTTTGCCCCAAATGGAACTGATGGATTTGGTACGTCCAAGTATCTTGAAATTCAGTCCCTGCTCATTAAGAGCTTTTTTAATTGGAAAGGTAAAGTTGGCAATAAACCGGTTACGCTCTTCTTCTGACTCTAACAACTTTTGTGAAATGGATTCGTAAATATCGGGGTCGGTATATTTCAGAGCCAGGTCTTCGAGTTCACTTTTTATGGCATGGAATCCTAGTCGATGGGCCAATGGAGCAAAAAGATATAGTGTTTCATTGGCAATTTTCAGTTGCTTTTTGGGTGGCAGTGCATCCAAAGTGCGCATGTTGTGAAGACGGTCGGCCAGTTTTATAAGAATTACCCTCACATCGTCGGACAAAGTGAGTAGCATTTTGCGAAAATTCTCGGCCTGAACAGAAGTGGTTTGATCAAAAATGTCGGATATCTTTGTAAGTCCATCAATAATACGTGCTACTTCTTCACCAAAATATTCAGTAATATCAGCCAGCGTATAATCAGTATCCTCAACCACATCATGCAGAAGAGCACAAACCATGCTGGTTGCACCAAGTCCGATTTCTTCAACAACTATCTGTCCGACAGCAATCGGATGATAAATATAGGGCTCACCACTTTTCCTGCGGTGATCTTTATGAGCCTGCAAAGCAAAATTGAATGCCTGCCGGATTTTTTTTCTATCTTCAGTATTGGTACGCGGACGACAAACAGATAGAAGACCCCGGTAATGCTTTAAAATTTCCCGGCGCTCCTGTTCTTCATTCATTTTTTGAAGTTCAAGCTTTTCTGTATCTGCCACGATGGTTAAATATTAAATTGATGTTGCTATTATTTTTACCCCTCTCAGGCCATTTATTATTCAAAAAATTGCCTGTATTAAATCCATTTGCTTTACAAAGATAGCGTAAAAGCATCTAGCATATCAGATTTTGACTCTATATTGCAGGTGAAAGTTTATTAAATTATTCTCATCTTTATTGTTCCTGATTTTCTTTAATTCCATGCACAGCAAACTTACTTCACTAAATTGAAGCCTTTATCAATTGATGAAAGCAATATCTCTTTTTAGTGATGGTAGAATTGATTTTTAAAGTAATTGTAAGTTTCCATTTGCGAGCGGAAATCCGGATCATCAATAAACCTGTATTGATTCAGGTCATTTTTTCCTAATAACCGGGCTTTAACATTGTCCTTCCATTGAATATCCAGCATAGTTTGAAGCTCTCTTTTTAACTCTTCATCCCATACCGGTAATCCAACTTCTATGCGATGATCAAGATTTCGCGACATAATGTCGGCTGAAGTGATATAATATTGTGGATCGCCGTTATTGTGAAATACGAAAATCCTTGCATGTTCAAGAAATCGATCTACAATACTTATAGCCTCAATATTCTCACTTAATCCCTTAACACCAGGCACGAGCACACATATACCTCTTACTATCAAACGAAATTTCACACCTGCTGCAGATGCCGCATAAATTTTTTTAACAACAGTTGCATCAACAAGCGAATTTAGTTTCATAATAACTTCTGCCTTTTTTCCGGCACGAGCATTTACTATCTCCTGATTAATCATTTGAAGAATAAATCTGCGAGTTTTAAAGGGCGATACTATGAGATGGCGAAAAGTCATTGGGGCAAGATACGATCTTTCAATTAACCCAAAAACCTGATCAACTTCATCTGTTATAGAAGGATTTGCTGTTAGTAAATGTACATCGCCATAGATTTTGCTGGTAGTTTCATTGAAGTTACCGGTGCCAATATTGGCATAAAGCCTGTTTGTGGATCCCTCCTTTCTTTTAATTAAAATAAGTTTTGAGTGAACTTTGAAACCAGCAGTACCATGAATTATTTTCACACCCTCTTCCAGCAGTTTTTCTGACCAGTAAATGTTGGCCTGTTCATCAAAACGAGCCTGAAGTTCAAGATAAACCGTAACATCTTTTCCGTTACGTGCTGCATTAACAAGCGCATTTATTACTTTGGAAGTTCGTGCAACACGGTACAAGGTCATTTTAATTGATTTAACACCAGGATCTATAGAAGCTTCTCTGAGCAAATCAATAAAATACTGAAAAGACTGGTAAGGAAAATTGATCATTATGTCTCTTTCACGAATAGCTGCCAGAATACTTTTGCTGCCCGACAAATGCCGGTGAGGGAGTTGAGGTGCCGGAGAATATTCAAGGTGTGGGCCCCCTACGTTGGGGAAGCCCATAAAATCCTTAAAGTTGTGATATCTTCCACCCCTCATGGTATTATCCTTACTGGAGATTTTAAGTTTATCCGTTACCATTTTCAGCATCGAATCTGGTATTTCCTTATCGTATACAAAGCGAACCGGCCTTCCTTTTTTCCGTTGCTTTATACTCTCACTCATACGCTCCATCAAACTCTTTGAAACATCATTGTCTATTTCCAGTTCGGCATCGCGGGTTACTTTTATTGTATATGCATCAAACTCATCATAATCAAAGACAGAAAAAATATCGGCAAGGTTAAACCGGATAACATCATCAAGTAAAATGATAAAATTCTTGTCTTCTTTTTTGGGAAGAATAAGAAAACGTGAAAGCACAGATGTTGGAACCTTAATTAACGCATGATTGTCTTTCAGGCTTTTATCTTTTTTCCTTAACCTGACAGCCAGGTAAATAGATTTATCCTTCAATGATGTTGACTTTTTAATATTCTTCATCATTATAGGAAACAGATTAGGCCTTACGTTTTCGCGAAAATACTCTCTCACAAATCCTCCCTGGTCATCTGTAAGTTGATTCTCATTCAGAATAAAAATGTTTTCTTTTTCAAGTTTCCTTAGTATGTCATCATAAATTTCAAGAAACCTATGTTGATGGTTGTAATCAATTTTATTTATTTTATTTAAGAGGTCTGCGGGTGATTCTTTGAGAGCATTATCCTGGTCAGCAAAATCAAGAAGCCTTCGCCAGGTTGCCACTCTTACACGAAAAAACTCATCCAGATTATTGGAAAAAATTCCCAAAAACCGCATTCGTTCAATTAAAGGTACTCTCTCATCGGCAGCCTCCTGCAATACCCTTTCATTGAAGGAGAGCCAGCTGATTTCCCGGTTTATTATGAGTTTCTTTTTCATAAAGCACAAACGAATAAGGGTTTTGGTTTTTGCAATATTGTAAAATTAAAAACACAACTGTGTTAAGTTTATGTTATTTTTGAAAATATTAACAAACCGTCTTCTCAGGCGATTCATGCTAATTTTATTCTTTCTGCAAAACCAGACTATAAAGTTTTCGGAATAATTATAAAAGGGATTTCCCTTTTTGCAAGCATTATTTTTTGCCACTCTTTAGTATGAAATAACACGCTTACTACCCCCGATGTTGGCAGGTAATCAATCTTTTCTCCTTCCCGGAGAAATATATTGGCAAATCGGGTCATATCAGGATTATGGCCCACCAGTATAACACTTTTAAGTTTATCATCCAAACCATACATGATATTTTCCATGGCTTCTGCACCGGAGAAATAGAGATCTTCATCAATCAGTATTTCTTTCTCAGGAAACCCCAATTTCCCGGCAAATATTCTTGCTGTTTCATAGGCTCTCACAGCATGGCTTGAAATGATCAGGTCGGGTTTCACTCCTTTTCCACGAAGATGTTCTGCTACTTTCTTTGCCCGCTGAATTCCCTTGCTGATTAAGGGGCGCTCATAATCTTCAATGGTAAGATCTTCCCAGGATGACTTGGCATGCCGGACCAGGTAAAGTGTTTTCATAACTGAAAAAAAATTGCTACATGTAAATATGGTTAAATTCCTGATAAAAACAAAGAATGGTATATAATTTTTATGTAAATAAAAAACCGGTAATAAAAAATTATCACCGGCTATGTTTATAATTTCATCAGACTTTACCAGGCAAACAGCGGGAATTTACCCATCAGCGAATTAACCTTTTTTCTAACATCGGCAATTACTTCCTCGTTGTCAATGTTGGATATAACTTCATCAATAAAATCTACAATCTGCACAACATGCTCTTCTGTTAGCCCCCTGGTAGTAACCGCAGGAGTACCAATGCGGATACCTGAAGTCTGGAAGGGTGAGCGACTGTCGAATGGTACCATGTTTTTATTAATGGTAATATCAGCCAGTACCAGGGTGTTTTCCACTTTCTTACCGGTTATTTCGGGAAATTTTGAGCGCAGGTCAATCAGCATAAGGTGGTTGTCGGTTCCATTGCTGGTAACATGATATCCCTTATCGATAAATGCTTTTGCCATGGCCTGGGCATTTTTCATTACCTGCTTGCCATAATCCTTAAAGGAAGGCTTAAGGGCTTCGCCAAAAGCTACAGCCTTGGCAGCGATTATATGCTCCAACGGACCACCTTGTGTGCCTGGAAATACTGCTGAATCCAACACCTGCGATAGCATTTTTACCTGACCTTTGGGGGTTTTTAGACCCCAGGGATTTTCAATATCCTTTCCAATAAGGATCAGTCCACCACGGGGGCCTCTCAGGGTTTTGTGTGTTGTAGTCGTAATAATATGGCAATGTGGCAGCGGATCATTGAGAAGTTTGGCCGCAATTAAACCTGCAGGGTGGGCAACATCGGCCATAAGAACGGCACCCACTTTATCGGCGATCTCACGCATACGTGCATAATCCCAGTCGCGGGGATAGGCAGATGCACCTGCTACAATCATTTTAGGTTTCTCATCCAGCGCAGTCTTTTCCATTTCATCGTAATCAATCTGCCCGTCTTCTTCTCTAACAGTATAAGCAACCGGACGATAAAGAATACCCGACAGGTTAACCGGTGCTCCATGCGAAAGGTGTCCACCATGGCTTAGATCAAGGCCCATAAATGTATCGCCGGGATTAAGGCATGCCAGAAAAACTGCTGCATTGGCCTGTGCCCCGCTGTGTGGTTGCACATTGGCCCATTCAGCACCAAAAAGTTCTTTCACACGGTCAATGGCAAGCTGCTCGGTCTGGTCAACAATTTCGCAACCACCATAATAGCGTTTACCCGGGTAGCCTTCAGCATATTTATTGGTTAAAACGCTCCCCATGGCCTCCATTACCTGTTCGCTCACAAAGTTTTCCGATGCAATGAGTTCAACACCATGCATCTGGCGTTGTTTTTCCTGTTCAATCAGGTCAAAAATCTTTTGATCTCTTTCCATAAAAGTATGAGTGTTTTTATTTTGTTGAATAATAAGCAGTTAAAACTGGTGGCAAAATTACTAATATTTTCTAAATCGTACCTTTTAAACCGCCCGATTATACTAAAAACCCTAATTTTACCCCCGAAAAAAATATGCATAAAAAAGTTATAAAAACATGAAGAAATCCTTCTTACTCATCATTTCATTTTTATGGGCTTCGGGCTTTACCGAGGCCAATGACAAGAATGATAAACTCGTAATTTCTACCTGGCTTAAAACTACAGCACATGAAGTCTCATTTCCTGTTTTTCATGATGTGGAAAATACCAAAGGAAATACCTTTAAGCTGCAAAACCTGCTTGAGTTTGAACACATCAATCTGAAGGGTCATTTTCCGCAGGATGGCAAAACACTTGCAACTATAAATGATACTCCAATAACCTGGTCAAGTGATTTTACCGATAGTAATGGTTATGTTTTCATCGAAGGAAAAGAATCGGAAACTCATCAGATTGCATACCTGGCAGCTTACATCTGGGCAGATGAGTGGATCAATACCACTCTTGAGATTAAAAGTCCCCACATGCTCAGGGCCTGGCTTAATAGTGAAATAATTGGCACAAAAAACTCAACCGAAGAGGAAGAAGGCACGGTAGGCCGAGTTAGTAAAGATCTGAAACTGGAAAGAGGCAAACATCTTTTGGTTATTAAAACCCTTAAACCGACAGATGCCCCACTCGACTGGAAGGTTATGGCCAACCTGGAAATCAAAGAACCGTTGAATATATCGGCATTGGATGTTTCACTTTCGCCGGTTAACAGAAAAAACATTAACCATATTCTTGATGGTGTTAAGATTTCGGGAATAGAACCTTCGCATGATGGAAAATATTATTCTGTAAGTTTTAGCAGGTCATTACCTCCTTCTGACCAAAGTGAAAGATGGACAGAAATCAGACGAACCGATGATCGTAAACTTATGCATAGTTTTCGACATGCACAGGTTTCGAGAATAGGTTGGTTACCCAACAGCAATCGTATTTCCTATATAAATACCAGAGGCGGAAAAGCTGCATTGTTCCTGCATGATATTGAAAGTGGCGAAATAAATCAGCTATTCGATGAAATTGAAAACTTCAGTGGTTATACCTGGGCCCCCAACGAAAAGTTTATTATTTATGCCTTGAGGGAGGAAGGGAGCAGCACTGATACCGATATTCGACGTGTATTGGGGATGCAGGACAGACAAGGACACTTCAGGCACAGGAACTTCCTTTATAAATTCAACCTGGAGTCAGGAGCTCACAAGCGTCTTACCTATGGTAACCTTACCACATCGTTGCAGGATATTAGCCCCGACAGCAAGAGAATTCTTTTCAGCCAAAGTTATCCCGATTATACTGAGAGGCCCTTTTCAAGACAGAATATGTATATTCTGGACATCCAAACCCTTGATTTAAAGACCCTTTGGGAAGATGAACGCTTTAGTGTAAGAGCATACTTCTCACCTAATGGAAACTATCTTCTGGCCACAGGTGGACCCTCTGCCTTTGACGGAGCAGGGAAAAATGTTCCTGAAGGCACAATACCCAACAATTATGACACCCAGGCATTTATTTACAAGCTGAAGGATGGTTCCATAAATGCCTTTACCCGTGATTTTGATCCTTCAATTGCATCGGTTTACTGGCATAAGCCTGATAATATGATATACATGGTTACAGTTGATGAAGATTTTCGCAGATTATACCGATACGATGTACGCCGCGATCGGATCAGTAAGGTAGAACTTGAACTGGATTATATTTCATCAGCCAGTTTTGCCGCAAATTCACGTATGGCCATAATAAGTGCGTCACAAACCAATGCACCATCCAGGCACTATGCACTAAATCTGCGCAACATGCGCAAATCTGTACTTAAAGATACTGAAGCTGAAATATACAAACATGTTGAATTTGGTGAGATTAAAAATTGGGATTTTACAACATCAACCGGTGTTGATGTTAAAGGCAGGGTTTACTATCCACCTGATTTTGATGCTGATAATAAATATCCCGTAATTGTATATTACTATGCAGGTACAACTCCTGTGGGTCGTACCTTTGGCGGGCGATATCCTTTCAACCTTTGGGCCGGAAGCGGTTATATAGTTTATGTACTTCAGCCAAGCGGAGCAACAGGGTTTGGACAGGAATTCTCTGCAGCACACGTTAACAACTGGGGTATTACAGTGGCAGATGAGATCATTGAAGGAACCAAAAAGTTTCTGGAATCGCATCCTTACACCAATGCTGAAAAGGTAGGCTGTGCCGGTGCATCCTATGGCGGATTTATGACCATGTTGTTAATGACCCGCACCGATATCTTTGCTGCTGCCATTTCGCATGCCGGCATAAGTTCTATCTCAAGCTACTGGGGTGAAGGCTTCTGGGGGTATGCATACAGTGCCGAAGCATCTGCCTACAGCTATCCGTGGAATAACCATGACCTGTATGTAGGGCAAAGTCCTTTATTCCATGCCGACAGGATTAACACCCCCTTGCTCCTGATTACAGGGGACAGCGACACCAACGTTCCTCCAGGAGAAAGTATCCAGTTATACACTGCTTTAAGGATCCTTGACCGCCCCGTGGAGCTGGTGCTTGTGAAAGATCAGGATCATCACATCGTAAATTACAGCAAGCGCAAACAATGGCACAGGGTAATAATGTCCTGGTGGGATAAATACCTGAAGGACCAGCCACAATGGTGGGAAGATCAGTTCCCTGATAAAAACTATTAATAGCTCAAAGAAACCGAAAATAATATTTGAAGGAACAGGACTTCTTTGTTATTAAGGCTGAAAATCAGAATTGCTGTTTTTAATGGCGACTGATTTTCAGCCTTTTATCTTAAGGTAAAAACGCGTGTGATATTAAAACCGAAGTAAATATCTCCATCAAACCAGTTGCCTCTTGTATCGGTAAGAAAACCGGGCTCAAACATGGGCTGGGCATTGGTAAAATGAAGCTGAAAAACATGTCCGCCCGTATCAAAGTCAAAACCCACTGAAAACGTATTGAAGAAGTTATCAGATGATTGTGGATTTAGCCTGTAAAAATATTCTGCATTTAAAGTAACCCAGTTTGTAATTGCCATTCTGCCGCCGGCACCCAATATGAAAAAGTCATTAGAGTCATCTCTTAACTCAACCAGATTCCTGTGTACCCATGCCGGGGTGATTTGAATACTCAGATTCCTTGAAAATTTTCTGGCTATCAGCAACTGATGAGCATAGCTTACCCGATGTGAAAAAGTATAGTCCCTTTCGGGGAATGCCCATCGCTGGCTTTTTATGTAGGCTCCGGAGAACCATGAAATACTTACCGGAATATCATTTATCCCGGTTTGCTGCCGCAAAAGCTTGTACTTCAAAAACCCGTCATAAGTCTTTTCATAACTGCTGCGACCCACAGAAATTGCCAATCGGTCGTTAATACCATATTCAAATCCCAGTCTGATGGTTGCCTGGTCAAGCCCCCAGAAGTCATACGCCCCCTGGTTAAGTTTTCCGAAATGATGGGATATGATAAAAATCAAATCGCCCGGAAACGGATTCTGAACTGACTGGCCATTGATAATTCGTGTAGCCAGGAATGTATTGGTTACTATTTCCTGTTGGGTTTCCTCATCTTCTTCCAACACATCCAGCAACCCCTGTGCATTAAGTTTGCCTGAAACAACGAAAGTTGCACATAGCAAAGCTATGATAAAATAGTTTTTCATATTTTATAGATTTTTCTGGTTAATATTATGGATATTAAGGGATTACTTTATTGTCGTGTGAGATTTACATTAACAGTTACCTCGATCTCCTGTGCAATATTCCGGGCAAAGCGTGAAGGAATGGTTATGTTGAAATCTTCGGGTCGTATTGTGAATAGACTTTCACCGATAACATTACCTCCGCTGATGCGCAAGGTTCCTTTTTCACTGATAAAACGGGTTACATCTTTTATAGTAAGATCGCCTTCTACAGTAACTTCATATTCTGCATCAATGCTAAAATCAATTGCTCCTATCTCAAGAATCTTCCCCTGGAATGTTGCGTTGGGATATTTATGAGATTCCACAAAATTATCATTGAAGTGCTGCTGCATCAGTGCTTTCTCAAAAGAAAAAGAGCGCATAACAACCCTGAAAACAAATTCTCCTGATTCAGCATCCAAAGCGCTGCTAACCTGACGGTTTACCGATTCTATATTTTCAAGGGGTGCTTCCGAGAAAAACCTGATTGTACCGTTGCGGGTAACAAAAGTTTGAGCAGCAGACTCAAAAACCAGAAAAAGCAGACCGGTCAGAAACAAAAATCTGTAGTTGTTCATGGTTTGTTACTTTTAGCATTAATAGAAGAAACACATGCAATTGGTAATAAATCTCATGGAAATGAGCAGTGCTCCATAATTACATCACTGTCGGAGAAGCCTGCACAGAAACCTTTGATTATAACACTATCGCCTGGTTGCAAACTGAGAGCTTTTTCATGATGATTTTCCAGCATTGTGCATCTCACGCCTTCCAAACCAAAAAAACCTTCAGAAAAAGCAAATACTACGATAACCATATCATCTATCTTTTCTACATCATCAACCTGTCCTGTTAATTGCAGCACTTTGCCATTATATAGTGACTCAGCTTCTGCACGATCAGATATGAAGGCCAGATATAGTTCTTCTGCAGTTAGTTCAAAATCAGGAGAGGCTCTTTCGTAATCTTTGTGAGGTTTATTATATACAAAAATGTAAACGATAACTCCGGCAGCCAGAAAAACAAAGGCAACAGCAATTAAAAATTTCAGCCACGTTTTCATATTCTTACCAATTATAAATCAATTTTTTACAAGATAGTTATAATTGCCCTTAAAATCAATTATTAAGGGCTCCATCTTCAACCCATGCCTGTATCTTTAACCTTACACATTCCTGTAGCTTTGGCTGACTCTGCGGCATAGGAGAGAAACCTGACTCATGGTTTATACTTCCAACGAGTCTGCCATCAAGGGCAACAACTTTAAGTCCTTCGTAAGTTGCTGTAATAATACCCGATGAAGGGGCTGCTGCACTATGGCAGGAGTTGCAGAACGTTTGCATGGTAGGTGCAATAAAATCAGCATAACTCACATTTTCAGTATCGCAGATATCATTGTCAAAGAGATCTTCTTCATTGTCAGATGAACAGGAGCCAAGTGATACTAATAAGAAAACCATATACAATGATATGGCTGCAATGATTTTAGCTTTTGGGTTAAGCATAACTTAATTGTTTTAGTTTTTTAAAAGAATAATCTGAATATTATGATGCCTGCAATGTATGCAATTTTAAAATCAATTGTGTAAAAGATTAAAAGTAAAACACTCAAAATGATTTATTTATAAAGAATATAAATAAACATCAATACATGATTACCGGGTTTTATTTTTCTGGTAGTACAATTAATCAGGTTACTTAAGAACAATTAATAACCGGAGATACATTCTAATCAACAAAAATCACCCGCATGACTTAACAAAAACTTAATATTTAAATTACATCCTGTTAATATTTAGCTAACACTGGTAAACTACATTTGTAATGTAAAAAACGTATTGAAATCCAATTTAAAACGAAATAATCATGAAAAAGTCAATAACCTTGTTAGCCGCAGCATTATTGATATCATTGTCTGGTTACAGCATTAATTCAAAAGAAATCAGCAAGGAATCCGAACTTACTTTCAGCGTAAGCGGAAAGATACTGGATATATCCACAGGTGAAGCATTGGCAGGTGTAAAGGTATTTGTTGAAGAAACAGACACCCATGCATACTCCGATTTTGATGGAAAATTTGAAATTAACGGTCTTTATCCGGGTCAATATACATTAACCACCACTTTTATTTCTTATGAAAGTGCAATGGTAAATTTAGATCTTGAATCGGCAGAAGAACCGGAAACGCTTGAAGTAAAACTCGGGCAGGTTTCAAAATAGTGAAAAGAAGATTTTAAAGAGTCCCTCCACAAACCCAATACTTATCCAAATTCCTCAGTCTTTCCCCGGCTGAGGTTTTTTATTGGTATTAATCAAAGTCTTTTTCACTGATCAGCGTACCACCAGGGTCAAACATTTTCCAGGTTCCGCTTCTGGTGCCATGATTGTAGGACATATCATATAAAAGTACTCCCTCATCATTCCAAACATACCATTTTCCGTGCTTTAGCCCGTCATAATATTCAGCCTCGGCTATTTTTTGTCCCTGTTCATTCCATGTAACCCATTGGCCATGCATTTCTCCTTCTTTATAGGAACGGATTTCATTTTTAACTCCGTTGGAAAAATACAGATACACTTGTCCGTCAGCGAGACCCTTCGCTATATTCATTTTCATTTTTAGCTGCCCGTTGGGATAAAATTCTTCATAGACACCTGTGTAGGGTTTATTATCTGAACCATAAAATAAGCCGTCTTCCCCTTTTGTTATCTCCTGACCATGTGCCATCGCAAATACAATAACACATAACAGGTAAGTGAATATCTTTTTCATACTTGAGAATATTAGAAGTGAAAATTACAATGAAAGTTTCTGATACAAAAATGACTATAGATTTTCCAACAATCTATAGTAGTTATACTGTTTTTGGAGCTTTTCTGTTTCAAATCTAAGGAAAAAAGTTAAGAAATACTTTTTTGGAATGATTTAAATTTAATTATTGTCCTTTACATCATATCGCCACTCTTGTTTTTCCTTATCATATTTTAATCTTTCATCCGGCCACTCAATTATCAAAGGATTTTCCAGGAATTTTTCAATATCCCCTTCAACAAAGGCAATAAATAAATCATTTGCAATTTCCCGCAAATAATCTTCTTCCAGAACCTGGGTAACAAAAACTTCCTCATAATCCAGCAATTCAAGGTTTTCACCGAGCCGGTATTTCCCACCGATTGCTCTTCGGTTTCCAAGTGGATGACGAGCAGGTCTTATAATATAGAAATAATGCATATACTGCTCATCAATAAAATACCTGTAAATATCAAAGTTACGGGCCTGTTGAATATAAAAGCTTCTGTGCTGTGGTTCGTGTCGTGTTATATAATTGGCATTACGGGGTTTTACCCCCATTAATGTAACTATGTTTACAATTAGTGTATCCTGATCTTCTTTGGAGATATACCTGTCAATGTGATACCTGTCTTTGGGAGGAAATAAAATAAAAAATCCAATTGACGAAATTACAATGACAAGTATAATTGATATTGTAAAGCGTTTTACTGATTTTTGTGTCATGATATTTCCGGATAAAGATAAATTTGAATGAATCTTTTTGTTAGTATTTAAATAGGGCTATAATTAATCAAAGTGGGGAATGCATTTTAAGCATATCCCCACTTTATTGGTTTGTGGTTATTTTAATTGTTAAAAGTATACCTGAATTCCTGGCAGCCATTCAGCCCAACCATCGGTCCAGTCTTCTGTGCCAAAAGCACCAATATACGGAACCTGCTCAAATTCTGATGCTTCGGGTACATTGTCCCATCTTGCAGCATTGAGAAGCATTGATCCGGGAAGTGGCAATACACCTGGTTTTTCAACTACGTCAAATATTGTAGGATCAATACCGGCATCCTGCCATTTGGCGAGTCTCTTGTTTCCGTAAGCAGGAATATTGAACCAGTCAACTACATTAAACACATCACTTGCATCCTGTTTAAGGGATCTACCTCTGGGTGCATTGGGGTGATTACCATAAGGATCACCATTTCCATCAAGGAAAGGAAGACCTTCAATAACTCCTTCGATATCAGGATCATAGGCTGAACCGAATCCGTTTCCGCCCCATCCTTCAACACCGGCAAGAATAACATTTCTTAACCTCAAATCATCATTAATGGCATGTGCACTTGAATTACCGCGTGCATCATCAATATAGATTCCGTCAGGATATCCTGTCAGGAATGAGTTGTAAATGCGAAGCATACTGTTTCTTCTGAGCTGGGCAGCATGCTGGAAGTTTGTATTTATAGCTGTTTCACGGGTCTTTTTGGGACCAATATTGGTAATATTTGCAAACCGGGCGGCAGTAAAAGGTTCGGCATCAGTACCCTGACCATTGTTGTCTACCTCAAATCCATTGGAACCTGACTGGTCAGCCAGGTTTGCTCCTCTGATTGACAAACCAAACTGAATGTAACCCTGAAAACCATAATCCACATCCCAATCATCATCAAGGTTATGATAAGCTATTAGGTATCTGCCATTAGCTGAACCACCAAACCATTCAAAAGCATCATCCAATCCATATGAAGCCATTACATATTCGATAACAGTTCCTTTACCCACACTTCCCATCGTAAGGGTGTTAACTTCCTCATTGGGGTTAATTGGAATACCTGCATACTCTATCCTGACATATTTGACAACTCCGGAAGATTCAGTCTCGTCATCAAGTGCAACATTGCCACCATGATAACCACCATAACCTCCTTCGAGTTCAATATTAGGACCTTGGTTGTTTATAACACGTCCGCATAAAACCAACCCGCCCCAGTCACCTGGTAAGCGTTGTCCGATAGGAGCTTCAGAAGTCATAACAATAGGGTTATCCTTTGTGCCTTCTGCAAATATTTTGCTTCCACGCTGCACGATCAGGGTACCTTTTGATTCCTTGTCGCCGATAATCAGTGTGCCCGGTTCAATGGTAAGTGTGCCAAACTCCTGAACAAATGATCCGTCACCCTGTAATTCATCTTTACCAACCCTTACAAAGCCGTTAACGCGATATATAGTATCAGCATACCATATATGATCTCCCAATAGATTTCCGGCAGCAATTTCCCTGATAGGTTTTGCAGTTACCCTGATTTCAAAAAATACAGGTTCTGATGATCTTTCCTCAGTATCCACAGCTGTGAATGTCAGGTTAATGGTTGATCCAATTTCCTCATCAACAGTGTACGAGTATTCCCATTCATAGGTTGTGGGACTACCGGAGATTTGTTCTGATTCAAAAGGAACACCGTTTTTCAGCACATTTATTTGAGTTAAACCTTCCGGTGCGTTGATAGTTAATTGGGTAATTGCCTGGTTGCCAATTGAATTAAATACCTGAGTCGTACTTAAAGTTATACTTGGCCTTGCTCCCAAATCCTTATCATCATCTTTGTCGCAGGATTGAAATAATAATCCCATACCCAGCAAAGTAATGCCAATGAACAGCACCGCTGTTCTCTGTTTTAAATTTTGTTTTAAATAATTCATTGTTGTTTTACTTTTAGTTTTTAAAATGGTTATGTAATTAATTGGATTTTGTTTAAAGAAATTTTTCGGTTCAAAAGTAGTTTTGAATTGATTTCGTAATGTGAACTTTACATTAAGAAAACCTGATTTAATTGTTAAGTAAAAACCAACTAACTGGCTGTTAATCAGTTCGAAAAACATTAATCATATGGTAATATAAACATAACAATAACTTAACATTGACACTTTTTTATAGGGCTATTTTTGCCTTTAAATTCTTATGAATAAATAGCTTTTCTTTAACAATTGATAATTCAGGGTTTAGTCCTGTTATTATAATAGCAAAATCCACAATCAAATTTTTTATAAACAACTATGAATCTAATGAAAACCACAATTAAGTTGTTAATTGCGATTGTTCCATTCTTATTTATTTCATTCTATAGTTTTAGCCAGGGGGGTATAATTGAAGGTATCATCGTTGATACTCAAACACGCGAAACCATGGTTGGAGCTACAATAATGATAGAAGGAACAACAATAGGAACCACGGCAAACCTTAACGGAGAATATCGCTTAACCAATGTTCCAGCGGGAAAAGTTAATTTGCGTGCATCATTTATTTCATATGAACCGGTTGTAATTGAAAATATAACGGTTGAACGTGGTAGAACCATAACCATTAATATAGAAATGGCAGTGGTAAGCCAGACCCTTGAAGGGGTTACAGTTACTGCCCGCAGAACGACGTATACAGAAACATCTCTTATTCAATCTATTCGTAGCAGCCAGGTGGTCACAAGTGGAATTTCGGCCCAGCAGATCACCCGCTCACAGGATAGTGATGCTGCGCAGGTTGTAAGAAGAATACCTGGTATTACCATTGTAGAAGATCGTTTTATTGTTGTACGTGGTTTGAGTGAA
>SKSE01000242.1 GCA_007118135.1 Bacteroidales bacterium
CTTGACCTGGGACTGATGATAACCGTTATGCCCTATACCGATCCATCAAAGGATTTTGACTATCAAACTATTTGGCACCGGCGCGATTCCATAACGCGTTTGCACATACCGGGAACTTTTCCCAATACGTTTATGACCACCTACCCCGATATACCACCAATATTCCGCGAAATAAGCTTTAATGATCTTTTTGCTGTAGAGGCAAGAGGTTTATGGAGGGTACAGGGCGATTTTATGGGAGGTCCCTTTGTAAATATCACTTTCGTGGATGAGCAGAACAGCCGCCTTATTAATCTTGACGGTTTTGTTTATGCACCCAAATTCAAAAAAAGAGATTATATGCGGCAAGTGGAAGGACTGATGCACAGTGTAAAAGTATATTCACCTGCGGCACCAGCAAACGAAGATCAGGTTTAGAAATTGATTCCTGTCTCACATAAAAAAAGGCTTCATGGGTGTGAAGCCTTTTTTCATTTATCAGTGACTCCGGAGGGACTCGAACCCCCAACCGACAGAACCGGAATCTGCTATTCTATCCAATTGAACTACGGAGCCATAGGGTGTGCAAAATTAGCAAATTTTTCCTTGCACACATATTATTTTAAGGGCTAAGCTGACTGGCTGAAGAATCTACTTCAGGCTCTTCGCTTCTTCCACCACAGCATCTACCAGTCGGCTGGCGCCAATGCGGAACCAGTCTTTGTTGAGCCACTTGCTGCCCAGAACTTCTGCAGTAAGTGCATAATAGTTAATGGCCTTATCTGTTTCGCTGATACCACCTGCAGGTTTTATGCCCACCATCTTCCCGGTTTTCTCATGGTGCTCCTTTATGGCCTGCAGCATTACCATCATGGCGACTTCAGTTGCCGCCGGCTGTATCTTGCCTGTTGATGTTTTGATGAAATCAGCGCCGGCAGCAATGGCAATTTCGCTGGCCCGGCGGATCAGTGTAGGGGTTTGCAGTTCGCCCGTTTCCAGGATCACTTTGAGATGGGCTTCGCCACAGGCTTCCTTAATGGCAGCAATTTCATCAAAAACCAGGTTGTATTCTCCTTCGAGGAACTTGCCACGTGAGATCACCATGTCAATTTCATCGGCTCCTTCGCCAACGGTGTATTTTACCTCTTCCACCTTGATGTGGATGGGCGATTGTCCTGCGGGAAATGCACCGGCAACGGCGGCAACCTTCAGATTGCTCCTCTCCAGTGCCTTGCGGGCGGTGCGAACCAGCGTGGGGTATACACAAACCGCAGCAACATTGGGGAGTCCAAGACCCATACCTTCAATGCTCTTCCCTTTGTTGCACATGTCAATTACCTTTCGGTCGGTATCGGCGCCTTCCAGAGTGGTAAGGTCAATGATGCCCATGATGGATGATAGCAGTTCTTTGCGATCAGTACCGGGAAGACCGGCAGTGAGAATGCGCTGCACTTCAATGTTTATTTCCTTTTCGGATATTTCGGGGGTTTGGCTGAAATCCTGCATAAAGATCAGATATTTTGTGGTTTACAGGGTGCAAAGATAAAAAAAAGGGAGTGGCTACGCCGCTCCCTTTTTACTTTTTTCTCTCAATTCCATTAACCACAATGTCATCCTGAACATAGCGCAGCGGAGTGAAGGATCTCGCATCCGGTGCAGCCCGACTAATGGAAAAACCAATCATAAAAATTCTTTTTTTCGTGATTCTATCCGTGCATCCGTGGCAAAAATCAAGAATTCCTTTTAATTATCCTCCCCATGGCTTTCAGGTGCCTGCCATACCAGGCGGGATCGAGCAGGCGGGAGAATACATAATTTCGTGCCTGGCGGTTCCACAGCACCCTGGCCGGTAATACCACATACTTCTGAAGGATCATGATGGTGATCATGTGCCACTTCAGTTGCCTGTCGTTCATTCTCATGACCCGTTCGTGGCGCCGCAGGAAGAAATTTCCCCGGCGGGTTTGCTCAAGTTCTGCCGGTAACTCCTGTCCGAAGACCTTATGCATCAGCTTGAGATATGCGGTAGATTTGCTGCGATAATGTCCGAACCGGTTCAGGGTATCAACGGCATCGGTCTTTCGGCTCAGCAGCAGAAGATCATAAAGGTCGCGCAGCGAAACCCTGCCATTGTAGTGGCCGCTGTGCATCAACTGGGCATGTAGGAAATTGTGGATGACCCTGTCATCGTAATTCATCAGCAAAAACCCTTTTTCGGACCGGCTCTCAACAGCATTTTTAAAAATGGTCTGCGGCTGAAAACTTTTCCGGTACAGATACTGCACTGGCATCCGGTGGATCTCCACCCCTGCCACCTGGTCTTCGCGCAGCAATATGGGATAATGCATGGTAGATTCCAGCGCACGGGGATTGAATTTCTTCTGGGTGTGATAACCCTCTGCCTCCATCAATTGCGCTGCCGCAACCATTTTATCTTCCGGCACCAGCACATCCAGATCGTAAACCATGCGTTCGCCCGGTTCGGTGTAAAAACCGTCAAGGATATTTCCGGTACCTTTCATAAACAAGCAGGGAATATGGGCTGCTTTCAGCAGGTCTCTCACCTCTCCTGCCTGGCGGATCACGTTAAGGTTTCTTTCGCGGTTGAGCTCAAGTACCTGCTTCAGATATTGGTGCAGATCGGAAGGCAGGTGTTCCAGAAGGTTTTGTCTTTCAAAGGCCAGGAAAAAGGATGGTAGTACCATATTGTCGCTGCCCGTTTTTACCAGTAGTTGCCAGTGGGTTTCCTTTTGGGGAAGGTTTTTCACGATCTCCCCTGCTCTGTCGGGATGAAGATCAAGTGCCAGGGTGCGTGCAATGAGGTAGTATGTATGGCGGCGCGTCATGGCCGAACTGTAAGTTTGGTAAGCGCTTCTATGGCAAGATTGTTATCATCATACTCCAGGCTATAGAATTTCAGCCCGGTAAACCATTCCAGAAACTTCTCCGCTCTTTCCATGGTATCAGCCACCCATGCCTCCTGATGGAAATGCTGCAGGGCCTCGGTAACGGAAACCGGACTCAGTTTCATACCTGCACCTTTTCGGTAGCTGATAAATACCAGGTTGCGTGGTGCCACAGGTTTTTGGGGGATGGACCTCGAAAACGGCTTTACATAAGCCAAAGGAGCATTGCGGGATTTTACGAAGGACTTAAGTCCCATGTTTCCAAGCAATCCCACAGAATCATTTTTGATGCACAATGCCGCAGGAAAGGGGTACAGTAATCCGTTTGCAGCATCCACAGGAACAAAATCGTCGGAAAACAATTCAAAACCGTTAAGCATAAGCAATCCGGCCATGGTACTTTTTCCTGAGCCGCTGGCCGATGAAAGCAGGAGAACTTCTCCGTCCTTTTGCACTGCTGAGGCGTGTACAAAACTCATCCAGTCGTTGCCGGATTTATTATACAACCACGATGCCAGCTCCACAAACAGCAGCCGCTTGATCTGGGGCGATTCATCTGCAGTCAGACTGCGTCTTATCGGAGTATGCATACGCAAGGCAAAACGTCCGCAGTATGGAAACACATCCAGGTGAATGGAAGGTTTTCCAGCGGTTTTCGTTTCCAGATGGGCAAAAGGCAGATGTATGTAGGCCTCCAGTGAAGGCGAACCGTAGGTGATGGTAAAAAACCTGTTGCCGAACCGATAGTGACGGGTTCTCGTGTCCTTAAGCAAAAACCTGCTTACATCCTCTGCATCGTGACTGAAGTCGGGAAGCGGAAAATCGGGATTCAGAAGTTTATCAATGGATTCGTAGATGTTGGAAACTATTCCGGCTGCCTGCTCCGGATTGATTTCAAATGCTTTGGCAAACTGATGTGCAGCATCCTCGCGCCCGATGTGCTTTTCGTATAAAAGAAAGATGAACCATTGAGGTTCATCCATCCTTACCCACTGGTTGCTTTTTTCAAACCAAACCACATGGGAGTTTTCTATGTGTTTAACCAGGTATGCCACGATAAGAGATTAATCCCAGTCGTAGGAGCCGTAATCCCTATTATTACTCTTGCCACTATCATCCTTGTTGCCCCATTCCCAACCTCCGCCGGGATCACCGGGATCATTAGGGCTTTGGGCATGAACTTTTGTGGGATTATTCAGCAATAAAAACATGGTAGAGGATGCAAAGGCCGCATATCCCATTTTCCTTATGGCAGTTCTGCGGGAAATACCATTTTTCTCTATGGGCTTCTGGTTTGTTTTATTTTTTTCACTCATATTCATAAGTTCATCATTTTCTTAAACTGATCGCTCTTAATTAATTAAAAGCTTCCGGATCGTTTGTAATTCATGGTTGAGTATATGAATGAAATAACCACCAGGTTTTAAACCATCGATAATCATTTCATTGTACACCCCGGGCTGAAGATCTTCAACTCTCATCTGGCGACCCAGCATATCATACAAAACGGCACGGGTATTCTCCTCAACTTCTCCGCTGATAACAATCCGGTTTTCAAAGATATATATAATAAAGTTATCATCTGCAATGTCTTCTTCAACATGAGTGGATGTTTCTTTAAAGCTAACCTGTACATCCAGATTACCGTGCAGATCATCAAAAATCAATTCATCTGCTGTTAGATCTTCCAGAATCACCCCATCCACTACCCATTGATCAATTTCATAGCCATCAAAGGGATATGCGAAGAATTGAACAAGTGTGCCTTCAGGTAATTCTGTTCCGGATTCTATATCCGCTTCGTCTGCAGTTGCAGAAATATCGCCACCTTCATTAGCTGTACCAAAGCTCACTGAATAGTATGATAATGACTCCATCTTGAGATAGAAGCGACCGGTTGCTTCACTACCCGGTTCAATTTCGACTGCATAAACTTCCTGGGAAAGGTCGGTAAAAACCTCCATTTCACTGTCAAAGAGCATGGGCGTAAAATGTATTGGCAAACTATGGTTTTGTAACGAGAATACAACCTCTCCTCCTTGGGGATAGCTGAAACCAACCGGAATGTATACATTTTTCATCCCCTGAACAGGCAGAGCCTGTACCCCCAGATTCAGTTCACTTCCATCTTCGGGCATCCGTGTAAAAAGTTTAAAAGCTTGATCCGCACTAAACATTCCTGCATCATAAAGCACATCCAGACCGGTGGACATATTTTCATTAAAAGCCACATAGGTGTTCATCTGATTGCTGTATATATCACTAACGTTCAACATTAGGTGATACCATATTTCGGACGGTTGATCCTTATAAAACTGCGGATTGGCGTGAGTTCTCATGCCTGTGTTAGCAGTAATGGTACCTCCGTCTTCTTTTGCTTTAACAATGAAGCCCTGTCCGTAGGATATTTGCAACAGATTGAGAGATTCAGCATTAGCAAGATTAACAATATGATAATTGATCGGCCCTCCTGATAAATTGGGGTCAAAAACATAAAGTGCTGCAAATTCGGGATCCAGATTGCTAACATTTTGGGTCAGGAATTGCTCTAAATCCACAGAAGACGCAAAGGGATTTCCAAAACCGTTCCACCCGAATAATTCCCTGGTTATGTTCTTGCTTAGGTTATTATGACGCAAGGTTCCTTTGAAAGTTAGGGTACCTGCCTGCGGCAATCCAACGCTGTAAGCTGTTCCGGGAATTAGGTCCCCGGGCCTATTAGCCGGGAAAAATGCTGACCAGCCTCCCACTTCAATATATTCCTGCATGGCATAAATACCTGGGCCGGGGTTAAAAGCTATTACTCCCTGATTGTCGGCAAAGAACGATGAGAAACTTTGCCCTGACACCGGTGTAGTTATGGCATGAAACTGGTTGGGTGATTCACCTGGTATAAATCTCTCTATCGTAGCCTGGATTCCTGAACTATTATGGATCAAGGATGCTGAATTGGTGGCATCAGATTTCATTAAAACACCCTCAGTACCGTTTTCATTTACCATGGTTCCAAGCACAGTAACTCTCGAGCCGGGTTCCATTTCCATTACGGCACTGCCGAGAATTCTGAGACCGCCCGAAGCAAGAATTTCTGCATTATTTTCAATAGTTAAATAACCCTCGTCTCGAATTGACAAACGTGGGCCTCCTGAATTAATGGTCAGGGAAGAACCTTCTTCCATTAATAGTCCTCTTACTGTTACCGCATTATTGATTACCGGTGAATTTCCACTTCCCAAGCTTACATCCGGTATTACTACAAACTCATCAGAACCAGGAACGAATCCCAGATTCCAGTTTCCTGAATTCTGCCAAGCAGAAGACACAGTACCCGTCCAAAGGACTTCCTCAGCTACTTCAAACTCAATAAATATAAATTTATCTGCAATGTTATCGGCACTGATTGTTATCAAGTCAAAATAAAATCCAAATGGTAATTCTTCAATCGGTTGGACAATAAAGGAAACCTCGTTAAAGGTTTCTCCATCCAAATCCTCCAGAGGTAATCCAATCAATTGAAAAACCGTATCACTTAATTCTACCTGAATATTATTAATAGGTCCGGTGCCGGTTCGGATTAAAGTTATCTCCAGTGCCGCTGCAGAAGGATCAGAATAGCCCACAGGCAAAGTAGGCAACGTAAGCACAACCCCCGATGGATCAATTTCTACAGAGTATGTAAACTCAAGTACTTCAAATTGAATATCAAATTCCACACTTACATTTTCTGCCAGATCTCTGACAATTACTGATTCGCTATAAAAACCCGGGTCAAGCTCTGCTTCAGGAGTTATGGTAAAAGTAGCGGATTGTCCCGGCAGAAGGGTTGTTGAACTCAGTGGTCCGAATACAAAATCTGTTGGGTCTTCTGAAATTACTTCCAGATCTTCGAGTGTATTACCTCCGGTATTGGTTACTGTAAGAATGCGGGTTTCCGGGGTGTATACTTCATCTACTGTCTCAAAAATCAATGGATTACCGGGACCAATAAGTTGATCTTCCTCATCTGTAATGGTTATTGCAAAAGGTGTAAGCACAGTAAAGAAAACAGCAAACTCTTCAGTAATATCATTATTTGCTGTTACTGTAACAATAGCTTCATATAACCCTGCCGAAAGACCGGTATTGGGTTCCAGGGTAAAGGTAGTGCTGGTTTCGGATCCTGTAATTTCATCTTCCAATGGCTGGGTGATGCTAAAATGGTTTGCTCCTTCTGTATCAAGTTCCACGACTATACCGGTAATATCACCTTCTCCCAAACGAAGAATTGTAATGATCTCTGCATCAACGGGGGCATATCCTTCTATGGCAGTATCAAATACAAGGGGGTTGATTTCGGTATCTAGTTCTTCGTTTTCGCTGTCTCTCAAACTGATTTGATACAAATTCACATCCTGCATATCAAAGGGTTCTGTATGCACAACCCCCAGTTCACGATCCGGATCTCCTGAATAAGTAAACCGGACGACATATTCTGCACCATCTTTATCAAGTGTAAGATCGTCAAATGTAGCAACCCCGCTAACTATATTCTTTGTAAGATCGCCACCCAGTTGAGCATTTTGGCCAACAGAACCGTCAGTAAATAAATCTGCAGTC
>SKSE01000243.1 GCA_007118135.1 Bacteroidales bacterium
CAGTGCATTGATATCCAGCAGGAGTATCCTTAATTTGCTTTGCTGTTTTAAATAATCGAAGTAGCTTGACTGAATTTTCTCAAGATAATCATCCGGAATTTTTTGCTCGTACGATCTACCCCGCATCTGAATATTGGTTTGGAGCCGGCGGGTATTTACATAAAGGTGTACAAGTAATTCAGGCCGGGGCAAATTGGCATTCATAATATTGAACAACCTGAAAAAAAGCTGATACTCATCTTCATTTAAGGTTTTGCGGGCAAAGATCACTGATTTATTGAGAAAATAATCGGAGATGGTAAAGTCATGAAATAATTCCTGGTTGGAGAGCTCGGTTCTGAGCTGCTGATAACGTTCTGCCAGAAAGGATAATTCCAGCGGGAAAGCATACCTTTCAGGATTATCGTAAAATTTAGCCAGAAAAGGATTATCGTCAAATTGTTCGAGAATCAACCGCCCATTATGTTCATTGGCAATTTTGGTTGCGAGGCTGGTTTTACCTGCACCAATATTTCCTTCAATGGCAATATAATTATACAACATCGGGTAACCTCTGTTTACATATTTTTGTTAAAGCTTTCGGCTGCAATCTTCATAAACCAACGCAACATCTATTACAATAAAGGGAAAACTCCCAATTTGTCATTGCAGCTTTTAACCAGTTCGGCAATCGTTCTTTTAAATACCGGATGATAAAAATCAGGTGAAACATCATTTAAAGGTACCAGGGTAAAATTCCGCAAATGCAACCTGGGATGCGGAACAATCAGATTATGATTGTTAATGATGCAGTCATTATAAAACAAAATATCTATGTCAATAGGTCTGGAAGAGTATTTTCCATTTTCATCATTTCTGACCCGCCCCATTTTCTTTTCGACAGCAAGTATTTCTCTCAGCAAACCTTCGGGGTCAAGATTTGTTTCAACTATTGCAACCTGGTTTAAGAATGACTCATTGGCTTCGAAACCCCAGGGCTCTGATTGGTAAACCGGCGAGAGAGTTTTTACCTTTCCCACTGATGATTGAATGAGTTCGATGGTTTGTGAGAAAATTTTTCTCACATCTCCCAGGTTTCCACCCAATAAGAGATAAACTTGATTTTTCATTATTAAAACTCTGTCCGGCAAATTGTGTGGCAAAATTCTATAAAAAAAATGGTTTCGCAAAAACAAAGAATTGCTTTTTTTTGTACAATTGTAATAAATATAATGTGATTACGACTAATAGTTTAAAAATCATCATTCCTTCTTTTTCAGCAATAAAACTTAATAATCATACTTAACATTTAAAAATAACAAAGCCATGAAACAGTTTTTTAAATTTATGTTTGCATCTATGCTGGGATTTTTCCTGGTATTTATGCTGTTCTTCCTATTGATTATAGGCATGGTTGCTACCATTGGCAAAAGAGAGCCGGTGGAAGTTGCTGCCAATTCAATTTTTCACCTTCAATTAAAGACCGAGATCATTGACCGAAGTTCGGATAATCCTTTTGATAGTTTTGATTTTATTTCTTTCACCCCTGGCTCTGCTATTGGATTAAATGAGTTAATGAGAAACATAAGAAAGGCAAAAGAAGATGAAAACATCAGCGGAATTTTTCTTGACCTGAGTATTACCCAAACCGGTTGGTCAACCATACGGGAGATACGGGAACAATTGACAGATTTCAAAAAAAGCGGGAAATTTATTGTTGCCTATGGCGATGTAATGACTCAGGGCGCCTTTTATCTTGCCAGTGTTGCCGATGAAATCTATATCAACCCTGAAGGTGGTATTGATTTCAGGGGAATGAATGCAGAAGTGATGTTTTTCAAAAACATGCTTGAGAAAATTGGTGTTGATGCCCAGGTTATCCGTCATGGCGAATACAAAAGTGCCGGTGAGCCCTTTTACCTGGAGCGTTTGAGTCCTGAAAATCGCGAGCAGATTCAGGAGGTTATAAGTTCTATGTGGAATACTGCTTTAAAGGACATTTCGGATGAAAGAAATATCAGCATAAACAGATTAATGGAAATAGCAGATAACTTTGAAACCCGCAATCCGGCAAGTGCTCTTGAAGCAGGAATGATTGATGGCATTGCTTACAGGGATGAAGTTATGGATATCTTCAGAGAGAAACTCGATATCGAGGCCGATAAAAAAGTGAACCTGGTTAGTTACTCTCGTTATAATCGTGCACCGCTTCCTAAAAGTATGATACCCACCCGCAGCCGCGACAGAATTGCAGTGGTTTATGGTCAGGGTAACATTATTATGGGAGAAGGCGGAGAACGTTCTATGGGCGGTGACAGAATAGCAAAAGCACTTCGTGATGCCAGGCTTAACAATTCGGTAAAAGCTATCGTATTCAGAGTAAATTCGGGAGGAGGCAGTGCACTGGCTTCTGAAGTCATTTTACGCGAAGCGATGCTTGCTGCAGAAGAAAAACCCCTGATTGTAAGCATGGGTGATGTTGCAGGCAGCGGAGGTTATTATGTTGCTTCTTACGCCGATAAAATCATTGCCAACCCAGGTACTTTAACAGGTTCAATTGGTGTTTTCGGAATGATTCCTAATATGCAGGAACTGTTTAATGACAAGCTGGGAATTACTTTTGACAATGTAAAAACCAATGAGCTGGCTGATCTCGGTTCCGTTTCAAGACCTCTTACAAGAATTGAACGTGAAATCATTCAGCAGGAAATTGAAAGAGTTTATGAAACCTTTGTCAACCATATTGCTGAAGGTCGCGGATTACCTGTTGAAACCGTTGAAGAAATTGCGCAGGGAAGAATTTGGAGCGGAGTAGATGCTAAAAGAATTGGATTAGTTGATGAGCTTGGAGGACTAAACTTTGCCATAGAACAAGCTGCTGAAATGGCCGGAATTGAAGAGTACAGAATTACAGAATATCCGGTTCAAAAAGATCTTCTTGAACAAATTCGTGAAGGATTTGGAGGTATTGAGGCCCGATGGATGCGTTCCAAGCTTGGTAATTCCTACAAGGTTTATGAATCAATGCAACAAGCAACTGAAAACGCAGGTATCTTAATGAGAATGCCTTTTGATATTTATATTGAGTAGAAAATTCTTATTCAAAAATAATAAAAGGCCGCCGGAATCCAATTCTCCTGCGGCCTTTTAAATTTTCAGATATTTACGAAATTATACTTGCGGATAACGTTTCATAATATCCACAGGTTTCATAAGCAGGTCAACATATTGTGCTCTCCGGTAAGCATAAGGATCTTTGGTATTCATTTTAGATACTTTGCCCCTGAAGTCATCCAAACTTGAATAGTTATTTTGCTCCATCCACTGTTCAAGAACATTTATCATAGTTGTAATATGCGGAATTTTATTTTTGTAAAGTGCACTGACAACCTGAGCAGTTTGGGCACCGGCCATTATTACCCTTACCATATCTTCACCTGTAAGAATTCCTGTATTGCTGCAAATATCGCCCTTGATTTGTTTGTAAAGCAGTCCGGCATAACGAAGCGGAAGCTTATAATCACCGGCAGCTGATAAGTTAAACGGAGAGTACATATCCTGCTTATCAGTATCTATATCAGGTTGGAACAACCTGTTAAACAGAACAAATCCGTCTACCCCCAGTTTATCCATCTGACTGATAATCTGAAGCGGATTAGTATAAAAGAAACTAAGCTTAACACTAACGGGAATTTTTACGCTTGATTTTACTTCTTTTAAAATGTCCAGCTGTTCTTTTTCAATGGCTTCAGCACTTTGATTTTTATCTCTTGGATTAGCATAAAAATTAAGCTCCAGAGCGTCTACCCCTGTTTTTTCAACTTCCTGTGCATAATTCACCCATGTTGAATGATTTACACAGTTGAGACTGCCAATAACCGGGATATCAACGTGGGCTTTGAGTTGCGATAGTTTATCAAGGTGCTCCTGAGGACCTGCGTGCTCCAGGCTGGGAAAAAGACTTATCATTTCAGCATTTCTTTCAGCATATTCACCCAATTCTTCCTCCATCTGCAAACTTTCAAGGTTAATTTGTTCTTCAAATAAGGATTTGAATACGATTGCTCCGGCTCCCGCATCTTCTATCCTTTTTGCCATGTCAAGGTCGAGGGTAAGATTACATGCTCCGATAATCAAAGGGTTCTTCAATTCAATCCCCATATAGGTTGTTTTCAGTCTGCTCATAACTTTTTGCTTTTAATTAAGTTTTGATTTATTAATGGCTAAAAGTAAAAACTATTTATCAAAAACCAAAACTAATTCGATTAAAGAATTGGAGTTTACAATCTCTTAACTATCAAAACGCTTTTCTCCAATAATTCCTTTTGGAATGTAGATTTCATTGCTGTGCAGATAAATACGTAATTCGATTCTATAACAGAGAAATTTCTTTATATGGCTATTTTACAATATTATGATTAAATTTAATTAACAATAATCATAAAACCGGAAAGTCTATGTCAGAAAACAAACTCAGGGGTGAAGTATATTACCCGACCCAAAAAACTTTAGAAAAATCACAATTAAAAGACCGTAAAGAATGGGACACCAGGGCAAAACAGGATTATCTTGGATTTTGGGAAGATTTTGCAAAAGAGCTACATTGGTTTCGCAAATGGGACAAAGTGCTTGACGATTCAAACAAGCCGTTTTACAAATGGTTTACAGGTGGTCAGACCAATATTTCTTATAACTGCCTCGACCGGCATTTAAGTACATTCAGGAGAAACAAGCTTGCTTTGATTTGGGAAAGTGAAGCCGGCAAAGTTGAAACCATGTCATACTTTCGATTGCATCAGGAAACCTGCCGGTTTGCCAATGTTTTAAAAAGCATGGGTGTTAAAAAAGGCGACAGGGTAACTATTTACATGGGCCGTACTCCTGAAATTATAACAGCTATGCTTGCCTGCGCCCGAATAGGAGCAATTCATTCAGTAGTATATGGAGGATTCTCAGTTGAATCTTTAACTGAAAGAATTGAAGACAGCCAGTCGCGTATACTGGTAGTTGCCGATGGCGCTTATCAGAGGGGTAAGATTGTTCCATTAAAGGAAATTGCAGATGAAGCTCTTCAGCGTGCAGGTACCGTTGAACACGTTGTGGTTGTAAAACGTACCGGAGAAGATGTTTTTATGCAACCCGGTCGCGATATGTGGTACCATGAGCTAGTAAATTTTCCGCATGCTAACACACATTGTCAAATGCAGATTATGTCAGCTGAAGATCCGTTGTTTATACTTTATACCTCCGGAACAACAGGAAAACCTAAGGCGATCCTCCATACTCATGGTGGTTATATGGTAGGCACCTATGCTACCACAAAATATTACCTTGACCTGCAGGAAGAAGATCGCATTTGGTGCACCGCCGACCCGGGGTGGATTACAGGGCATAGTTATATAGTTTATGGGCCACTGCTTAATGGCGGTACTGTTTTCATGTATGAAGGGGCTCCATTTCACCCCTACCCCAACCGCTGGTGGCAAATGATTGAAAAGTTTGGAATAAACATTTTTTATACAGCACCTACAGCTATTCGTGGATTTATGCGTTTTGGCGATAGCTGGATAAAACGTCATAATCTATCTTCTTTAAGAATATTGGGTTCTGTTGGTGAACCCATCAATCCGGAAGCATGGAAATGGTATTATAATGTCATTGGTAATGAAAAATGCCCCGTTATTGATACCTGGTGGCAAACCGAAACAGGTATGCATATGATAGCCCCATTCCCTTCCGAACCACTTAAACCCGGGTCGGGAGGAAAGCCCTTTCCGGGGATTGAAATGGACGTGCTTGACGAATCAGGCAAACCTGTGGGTGCCAACCAGGAAGGATTTCTTGTGATAAAAACTCCCTGGCCATCCATGGTTCGTACTCTTTTTAATGATGATACAAGGTTTGTTGAGCAATACTGGTCAAAATACAAAGATTGCTATTTAACCGGCGATAGTGCCCGAATAGATGAGGACGGATATATCTGGATCATTGGCCGTGTGGATGATGTAATTAAGGTATCGGGCTACAGGTTAGGATCGGCTGATATTGAAAGCGCCTGCGTGAGTCATCCGGCTGTAGCTGAGGCAGCTGCTATTGGCATTCCCCATCAGCTCAAAGGAAACGCTATTCAAGCTTTCGTGATTTTAAAAAGTGGTTTCCAGCCTGGTCAGCAACTGGTTGATGAACTCAGGGCTCATATTGGTCATGAGGTCGGCCCTATTGCCAAACCTGAAAAAATAGAGTTTGTTGACAAGCTTCCCAAAACACGAAGTGGAAAAATAATGCGAAGGGTGCTTAAAGCACAGGCTTTGGGAGTTGATCCGGGGAATATTTCCACACTTGAAGATTGATCAACTTCTTCACAATCGTTAATAAATGAAATCATATTACAGGCTTCCGGTTTTCCCGGAAGCCTGAACTTGTTTATCTTTGCGGCAGGTTTTCATAAAACAATCATTAATAGTTGGCTAAATAAGTGTTAAGAACATTGATATTTTTTTTCACCGGTTTTCTCTTTTTATGTTCCTGTGTTGAAGACCCAAATGGCATTGAAGACCAAAATGGCATTATTGAAGAGAAAAGCCTGGTATTGCTTCAGGTATTTGATCTTGATATAAAAGATCCTTCAGGGTTAAGCAATTCTTATCTTCCTGATCATTTTTATACGGTCAGTGATAAATCAGGAAATGTATACCTGATCAATAATAAAGGTGAAATTTTACATACAATTGAACTTGGCGGTGACGACCTTGAAGGGGTTGAATATGTTGAAGAAAATCTTTCCATTTATGTGGTTGAAGAAAGACTCAGAAAAGTATTAAGGCTTACACCCGGAGGAGTTATACTTGATACTTTTAACCTTGACATCCCTGGCCAAAGGCCGAATGATGGCCCTGAAGGAATTGCATTCAATCCCTTTGAAAAACACTTTTACATTGTCAATGAAAAAAACCCTGCTTTGCTTTTTGTATTTGATACTCTTTTTCAGCAAATCTCTGAATATCCTTTGAGTTTTGCAAAAGATTATTCATCTGTAGATTATGAACCCACTCATAATAAACTTTGGATATTAAGTGATGAGAGCCAGATACTTGCCCAATGCAACCTGAAAGGTGAAGCCGAAGTAATATACCATACTAATGTTCCTAAGGGAGAAGGTGTAGTTGTTGATATTGAAAACAGACTGATTTATATAGTTTGCGACGAAACTTCACAATTATTTGTTTTCAGTTTACCAGAATAACAGTAATTTTTTATCACGTATTTATTGAGGTCCTATCTGCAATTTGTCATCTAAATCCTACAAAAAGACACTCTTTGAATCCTTAACATACACCCTACAACAACTATACATACACTTACCTTTATTGCAGAAGGAGCACTTACTATCACAACAATTTTTATTTATTTAACTCATTAATAGTTATTTGCTTCGTAAATAAACTATACATGTGCATAGTTTATGAATTACCCATAACTTATCATTGGTTTGTATATTATAAGTCTTTTTGATTTATTTTTGAAAGCAAAAATTTCACCCATGAATATGTTCTCCTTTAAACAAGCTAACAAGTCAATAGAGCTTATTGACAACTTCCTGAATATAATAGACCAGGGAGGCCTGATATTTAAGGAGGGAGTAAAGAACTATCTGCATAACAATAGAGAAAGTTTTGTAGATAATCTTAAAACCTTATCAAAGCTTGAGACAGAAGCTGATGTTTTGAAACGCAAAATAGAGAATATTTTGTATACCCATTCTTTAATGCCACAACTTCGGGGAGATATTCTAAAGCTTATAGAGGAGTTGGACGGCATTATAAATCAATGCAAAAAAAGTCTTTTCCAATTTGATGTAGAGGTACCTTACATTCCTGCTGAACTTAACCAGGACATGATTAAACTCACCGAAATCTGCATTTCTGCAGTAGAATCGGTAGTTCCTGCAGCGCGCGCATATTTTAAGGATCCTGCATCCGTAAAGGAGAAAATTCATCGTGTATATCTTTATGAAAACGAAGCAGATAAACTGGCTGATGCTATAAAGCGGAAGGTTTTTCAGGATATGCCGAACATAAAAAGACTCAGTGAAAAATTTCATTTGCGTTATTTTACACTTCATATAGAAATGATTTCTGATGGCGCGCAGGATGTTGCCGATCTTCTCTCAATAATGGCAATTAAACGAACTCTTTAAAATAACCGGACCCCATGCTTTTTTTAATATTTCTATCCAGTGGGTTGTTTTTGGGGTGGTCGCTAGGTGCTAATGACGCTGCCAATATTTTTGGTTCTGCTGTTGGCTCCAGAATGATCAGCTTTAAACGTGCTGCATGGATAGCAAGTATTTTTGTAGTTATAGGTGCTGTTTTTCAGGGACAGGGTGGTTCGGAAACACTAAATGAACTGGGCACTGTCGACGCTTTAGCCGGAGCATTTACAGTATCTCTTTCGGCGGCTTTTATCGTTTTAATGATGACCCGCCGAAGTTTGCCTGTATCCACATCGCAGGCAATAGTGGGTGCTATTGTCGGATGGAGTATGTTTACAGGAAATCCAACCGATTATAAAGTTCTTGGAAAAATTGTAAGCACCTGGGTCAGCGGGCCCATATTGGGGATGATATTTGCTGCTTTGTTATTTATATTATTGCGCAAATTTCTCCAAAGGGCCAGAATTCATATCATTAAACTTGATTCATACATTCGTACAGCTCTTATAGTTGTTGGAGCCTTTGGCGCATACAGCCTTGGAGCGAACAACATTGCCAATGTAATGGGTGTTTTTGTCAGCTCTGCACCTAATATCAATTTGAATTTTGGTCTGTTTCAGCTTGATGGTGTTCAAATCCTGTTTCTATCGGGTGGACTTGCCATTTCAGTGGGTATTTTCACCTACAGTAAACGGGTGATGGAAAAAGTGGGTAACGGAATTCTGGCTCTGACACCGGAAGCCGCTATTGTGGTGGTACTGTCCCAATCGCTGGTACTTTTCCTGTTTTCTTCAAAATCTTTTGCATCATTTCTTGTATCCATTGGTATTCCACCCCTTCCTATGGTACCCGTTTCAAGCACCCAATTAGTTATTGGCGCTCTATTAGGCATCGGAATGGTGAAAGGTATGCGTGAAGTAAAATTTACAGCATTGGGTGGGGTTGCATTGGGTTGGGTAATTACTCCGGTTATGGCAGGAACTCTGACTTTCTTCAGTTTATTTTTCATTCAGAATGTTTTTGGTTTAAAAGTCAGCACATCAGAAATAGAAAGAACCACAGATGTTATAACTCAGTTGCAATCACCACAAGTGGCCCGGCAAATTAATATGATTCTACCGGGTTTACTCTTATTCTCAATAACAGTTATCATTTCGCTCATTTATATGTTCTTCAGGCAACAAAAACTCAGGCTTAAAACAGAAAATGAGCTGCTGATGAAACAGAATGAGATATTTAACTCACAACGTGCCTTGAAAGATCTAGAAATTAACTCCATACAGGCCCATAATACAGTGCTTGCCACACAACTTGAGCTCAAAAGGCAGGAATACAATAGTATATTGCTCAACATAAAAGAACAAAAAGAATTCCTTGAGAACATAACGAATGAAATTCACGAATTAATAGGGAGTAAAAACATTCAAAAAAGAGATGAGAAACTAAAAGAACTTTCTCTGATTCTTAAACAGCGAATGTCATTTACCCGTGAAATCAATGACTTTTATGAAAAAATAGAGGAAACCCATAAGGGATTTACAGAAAAGCTGCAGGAAAAGCATCCTGACCTTACAGATAACGACGTAAGATTAGCAATACTTGTCAGGTTGGGGCTTTCATCAAAGGAAATTGCTACACTAATGAATATTTCTCCTAAAAGTGTTGAAATTGCCCGCTACAGGCTTCGGAAAAAACTGGGGCTCAAAGAGCGGGAGAGCATGGGAGACTTACTGAAAAACATATGATTAATTATTAATTTTTCAAATTATCAAATTATTACAATCATCCAGATACCTAAAAATCCAATTTAACTAAATCCATAACAAATGAAAAAAATGCGACGAATGATTGTTTTTGGCCTGGTGCTCCTGATTACCGGGAGTGTTTACGGGCAAATACGGGAGGTAACAGGAGTGGTAACATCCAATCTTGACAGCCAACCGTTGGAAGATGTTGCTGTAAGGGTAAAGGGCTCTCTTTTGTCAGTAAAAACAGATGCACAGGGAAGATATACTTTAGGGGTCCCTGAAAACTCTTCACTGACGTTAACTTTTATTCATCCCGAACACGATCCCTATGAGGAGTTTCTGGGCGGTCGCAGCGAACTGAATGTTGAGATGGTCCATTCCATCCGCTTCAATCAATATGGAAAGGTGGTTGACCGCAATCCACTGATCGTTGAAGAAAGGGAAGGATACCTGATAATGGAAAGTATTGACCAGGATTACAAATTGTGGCTTGATTTAAGGGTACAAACTGATGGTGCCGTATTTTTTGGAGATGTTTACAATCCCATTGCCAATGGGGTAGAGATCCGGCGGGCCAGAATGGCTTTTAAAGCAGAGCTACCGGGAAACTTTGAAGCAGAAATAGATATGGATTTTGGCGATGGTTTGGCCGACCTGAAAGATGCATTCCTGCTTTATAGTGCTACTCCACGACTGGATATTAAAGTTGGACATTACAAAGAGCGGTTTTCCATGGAGCAAAACACTTCATCACGCTATCTTACCTTTATGGAAAGACCCACAGCCCATCGTACCATTGCTCCATCACGTCATATCGGATTGCAGTTTCACTATTACAGACCCTATGTAATTGCTGTTGGAGGTATCCATTTTCAACCCGCAGGAGATGCTGAAGAAGTTCAGAACCGTAAAGACAATTATGCTGCAGGCAATAATGAGGGCTATTCCTTTACAGGAAAGGTAACCGGACTCCCCTTCTACTTTCAAAAAGATAGAGGTTTACACCTGGCTGTTTCAGGTTCATACCGTACACCCAAAACCCACGATGACATCGACAATGTCCGTTTCGACGCAAGATCAAATATCAACATCAACCGTAAAAAATATATTGATACTGACAGGATAAACCGGGTGAGCAATTACCAGCTTGCCAATTTTGAATTTGCCGGGTACTACAATAATTTCAAGTTTGCTACTGAGTACATAATGGCCAGGGTTAACCGCTATGAAAGACTTGTTGATGGTGAACAAACCGGTACTTTGCCCTCTGAGAATTTCAGCGGGTTTTATGTTATGTCAAGTATGATGCTTTTTGGTGGACAGATGGTTTACAACTATTACCAGGGTGAGTTTACCATGCCCGATAGGGGCAGGAGTTGGGGTGATATTGAGCTGGGTATCCGCTATGACTTTTCTGATTTTAACAGTCGCCCTGATGGCGTAATGGCCGGACAAGGCGAAGGCCTGACGATTGGTCTCAGCTATTATACACCTAAGAACGTGAAACTGATGATTAACTACGGCTACCTTAATTTTGACCGCTATGCCAATCAGCGCGGTCGTTTGTTTATTGGTGCTGATGCCAATGGCAATCTTACCCGCGATCCTTTATTGGCTATCGAACCGACTGGAAAGGGTGGTGAAAATTTCCATTTCCTTGGTTTCAGGGCACAGGTATCTTTCTAACGATTTTACAGATTTTGAAAAATAGCAGAAATTATGAAAAAGAATATTTTAGTTGTTGCATTACTGATGATAGCTGTTTTGCTGGCATCCTGCGTAAAAGATGAATTGGCACCTGCCCCTGAACCGGAACCAGAACCTGAACCAGGAGAACCTGTTCTGGTGCACTATTGGCACTTTAATGAAATGTCAGGCGAAACGGTAACTGAAGTGCCATCGGACTTCTCGGCACCCGGTTTGGTAGCTTTAATAACCTATCCCGGAACAGGCGACGGTTATATGGATGCCCGCACACACAGGGAAGCTGATCCGGTTTCCAACACCAATCTGCGTATGGGCCAGGCCGCAAACCAGGGAGCTGTTTTGCGTGCAAGAAACCCGGCCATTACCCGTGAACTGTTATTTGATATCCCATCTACCGGGTTTTCTGACCTGGTATTCACCCTGGTAACCACACGTTCTGAAAATGGCAGCCAAGAACAGCAGGTGCAGATATCCTTTGACGGTGGTTCAAACTGGACCGATGTGGATGAACCCTACTATATTCCTTCCCTGCCAGAAAACGAAGGCTATGTTTTGAGAGAATTCGACCTTTCTGAATTTGAACAGGCAAACGACAACCCCAATCTGAAAATCAGAATTCTTTTCGAAGGTGCAGGCAGTGATAATCCAACTGGTAATAACCGGTTTGACAATATTACACTGGACGGAGTACCCATTTTAGGAGGCGAGCCCGCAAAACTTTCAATACCCACAATAAATTCTGGACAGGAAGTTTATGCAGGTGAAGAATTCAGCATTGATGTTACTGCAATAGATGACTCTGGCTTACCTGCTGAAGCTATATCTGATATTTCTTTCACCATAAGTGTTGAAAACGACAGCGGCAGCCTGGCGGGGACTCTCAGTGGTGTAATTCCGGCCGGAGAGTTTACTACAACTGTTGAAGGACTTATATATGATGCAGCAGAAGAAGGAGTAATACTAAAAGTGGAAGCTTCCGGCCTTCAGGAAGGAGAAAGTGAACCTTTTAATGTTCTGGCAAGAATGTACAATCTTACTCTTACATCTAATATAACTGATGCAGGTGAACTGAACGGAGCCGGTGATTATACTGAAGGTGCTGAAGTTAATATTGAGGCCCTTGCCAATGAGGGATTTATATTTCTGAACTGGACAGTTGGTGAAGAAGTTTTTGCCACAGATGCCAATCATACCTTCAACATGCCGGGAGAAAACCTTGAGTTAACTGCTAATTTCGAAGAACTACCAGATGACGGCATGTTTCTTATCCATTACTGGCACTTTAACACTATGGACGAAAGCACCGTAACTGAAGTTGAATCAGATTTTTCAAGATCAGGGTTATCTGCTGCTATAACTTACCCCGGTACGGGCGATGGTTCTATGGATGGACGTACGCACAGGCCTGCAGATCCGGTTTCCAACTTTAACCTGAGAATGGGACAACAGCCCAACCAGGGAGCCGTGTTGCGTTTACGTAATCCTGCAAATACCCGTGAGTTGCTGTTCAAAATCCCATCCACCGGGTACGGAGACCTTGTGGTTACATGGGCTGCCACACGCACGGAAAATGGCGGCACACATCAACGATTTGAATTTTCTGCCGATGGGGGTAACAATTGGCAAACCGTGGGTGAAGACCTTGAAATCCCATTTATCGGAGAAGATGATGATGTTGGGCAATATGCTGAAATTGTTATTGACCTTTCAGATTATCCCGAGGTCAATAACAATCCTGACCTGTATTTCAGGATATTAGCTGTTGGTGAAGGGGCAGACAATCTAAGTGGAAATCAGCGTATTGACAACTTCACCCTTGACGGCACTGTTATCGAATAATTCTTTGAGTACAAAACCTAAAAAACATCAAGTTATTTAACATAAAAAATAAAATAATTATGGGCAATGAAGCAATGAAGATCGGAGAAATCTCCAAACCAAGATTTGAATTTCGATCCTTCGGACAGGATTTTGATGAAGCACACTACCGTATGTCAAGACTCTCGGTTCCGGTACCGGAGAAAGTATGGGAAAGGGTTTCAGAAGAGATTTATATCATCTCTCGTACCAATGATGTAAACAACACCAAAATCAGGGATGGGAAAATGGATATCAAGACCTATGTGCAAACCGTAGATGGCCTGGAACAATGGAATCCGCTTATGAAGGGTGAATTCCCCATTAAGACCGAAGTACTAAGGAACGAAGTGTTTCCGGCGTTTAAAGTGCAAATGCCTGAGCTCAATAAGGATCTTTACACTTATGAAGAATTTATGGCTTTGGTTAAAGCCAACCCCGACCTTCTGCCTGTAAGGGTAAAAAAGGAACGCTACGGATACATGGTAAACAATACCATTTGCGAATTTGGACTTGTATGGATTAATGGTGCCCAGATATGCACAGTCAATTCCGAATCCACTGAAATTGAAGACATCAAAAAAACCATTGCAGATTTAGGTCTGGAAGGCGTGGAGAATATCAACTACCTTCAGGCCATAAAAAGGGTAACCGGAATGATTGATAAGCCCCTGGCCAATGAATAACTCAATCCCGAATCGCTTCCAGCTATCGGGATCTCCGATTCGCTCCGATAACTTAATAACCAAATAACCAAACAATGGCACAAGAAATAGAAAGAAAATTTCTGGTAAAAGGTGAGTTTGAAAATTTTGCTCACAAAAAGACAAGAATAACACAAGGGTATCTTTCTTCGGTACCGGAAAGAACCGTGAGGGTTCGGATAAAAGGTGATAAGGGCTTTATTACCATTAAAGGTATTGGCAATAAGTCTGGCGCAAGTCGGTACGAGTGGGAAAAAGAAATTCCGGTAAATGAAGTTGAAGAACTTCTAAAGATTTGCGAGCCGGGTGTTATTGACAAAACCCGCTATCTTGTTAAAAACGGTGAACATGTTTTTGAGGTCGATGAGTTTTATGGTGACAATGAAGGTCTTATCGTTGCTGAATTAGAATTAAAATCGGAAGATGAAAGTTTTTCAAAACCAGAATGGTTAGGAGAAGAGGTAACAGGAGATGCCAGATATTTTAATTCCATGCTGATGAAAAATCCTTATAAAAACTGGTAAATTTAGAATGGAAAAACAAAGAAGGATCAAAGAAACTCCTGAAATTGAGATACAGGTTTTTGGCCGATATTTGAAAAGATCTTGAAAGAAATTATTTAATATGTTATTTGCGTAACCAAAGATAATCTGATGGATAAATTAGAAACCAAACCCATTGCGGACAATAATGATAATAACAATGATTTTGACCCACTGGATATGCACAACTACCGCATTGAAAGGCTGCCAAAACGCGAACGGTCAGAATTTGAGATTTGGTTGGCACGCATTGGTGCTCCCCTTGCATTGCTGGTTTTTATTTTGTTTGCTTTTGTGATTGATCTGCCATTTCTGCAGAGCATTGACCCGTTAAGCCTGGTTGCCGATGCAGCACAAAAGCAATATGCCGATATTGGTGCTGAAGCGTTTGCAAGGAGTAATGCCTACATGCTGGCCATTTTTCTGGCTGCTATTATTTTATGGATGACACAGGCAATACCTAATTACCAGACCTCACTTATCCTTATTATTGCACTGGTACTAACGGGTGTATTACCCGAAAGGCAAGCCTATGCCCAACTGGGCCATCCTGTAATGTGGCTGAACATTATGTCGTTTGTATTGGCAAGTATGCTTGTGGAAACGGGTGTTGCCAAGCGTTTTGCCCTTTGGTTTATTTTACGGTTTGGCAAAAATGCCGGATCGATCTTTTTGAGTTTTATTTTCATTAACATGATCCTCTCGGCATTTATTTCAGCCACAACAGCCAAAGCTGCCATTCTGCTGCCTATTTTTATGGTCATTGCAGCCATTTATGGTGTAAGACAAGGCAAAGGGCACAAAAATTTCGGACGAAGCATTGTCCTGCAAAACCTTCTTAACATCAACCTGGGGGCCGGGGCCTTTGTAACCGGCTCGGGTGCCAACCTGCTGGCTGCAGCATTGATCGGTGGGGCAATTGGTGCACCGGTATTCTTCTCCGACTGGCTTTTTGCCATGTTCCCAAAAATGTTACTGATGATGTTCCTTGGATACATCCTGGCAATGAGGGTCTTTTTCCCGCTTCCACCTGAAGAAAGAATTCCACAAATCAAAGGGGGAATGGAACGCCTGAGGCAGGAATATGAGAAACTGGGTAAAATTGACTTTCAGGAGATAAAAGCCATCATTATTTTCATTTCTATCCTTACTCTTTGGGCCACCGACAGATTACACGGGGTAAGTGCAACTGCCGTTGCGTTTGTAGGAGCTATTATCGCTTTGCTGCCCCGTATTGGCATCATTAAATGGAACGATGTGGATATACCCTGGCACCTTTTGCTCTTCTCAGCAGGCGCATATACGCTTGGAGCCGGATTTGGTATCACTGACCTGCCATCCATCAGTGTAAATGCCTTTTTTGATAATATAGGAATTGGCGAGGAAACCGATTTTTGGAAATTATATCTTTTGCTTACCGGAGTAATGTGCTTCAGTGCACTTATATTTCAATCAAAGACCATGCGGGCCATGATTTTTGTACCCATTGCCATTGGTGTAGCAAACCGGTTTGGCTTCCCCATAATCAGTCTGGCGCTTCCGGTAGCTTTTATGATTGAGCATGTTTATGTTTTGCCTTTTAACAGTAAACCCGCTGCTCTGCTTTATGAAACCGACCAATACAGCCTTACAGATGCATTCCGTTTTGGGATAACTCTCATGATCATAGGTTGGGTTCTTAACATTGTTGCAGGAGAAACCTGGTTCCGCTTCCTTGGTATAACACCAGATGGGGTTTTTGGTCTGTTTTAATGATTTCTTAATATGGATTAATATTTAATATTGATTATTTTTATAAGTTTTAAAACATTAATAAAGTATTGTGCATTGAAAGACAATTTCAGGGGAGATATCCTGTTGAACCCCAAATAATCAAAATATAGTTTAAATCCTAAATAAAAATAGAAGCTTATGAAAAATTTTATTACAATGATGGGATTTCTGATGATAAGTTCTCTCTTATTGTCACAAACCAACCCAACACCGCAAACTTTGCCCTATACTGAAAATTTCTCAGCTTTGGAGCACAGTTCTACAACCTGGCCTGAGGGTATCCGTGGCTGGAGGATAAATAATGCAGCACCAGGAACAGAATTTGTTTTGGCTCCTGCCACCGGTAATCGAGGCCTGGAGCCCGATGGCACTGCTGCTTCTTTAGGAAATAATGTTTTTAACTTTAACCAAAAGATAGGTTTTAGAAGTACCACCGGGGGAAATAATATGTTAGCCCTTGCTATCAACACCCAGGGTCATGAAGAAATATCAATTACTTACGATGTAATGACTATTCGGAATCTTGCCGGAGCTGATGAGAATAATGTCATTAGCGAGGTGGGCTTACAATATAGAGTTGGGACAGTGGGAGATTTTATCAATGTGTCAAACACTGCGTATCGTAACTCTGATGACCAAACACAAGAAGAGGGCTTTGAAGGACAAAACATTCAGCAAGTTTCTGTGACTTTACCTCCTGAAGCTAACAATGAGGAAGTTGTGCAATTAAGATGGCTTATGAGAGATATTTCCGGGGATTTAACATCGGATAATAATGATTTCAGGCCCAGCTTTGCCATAGATAATATCTCTATTACCGGTGATGGAATTAGTCTTACCGATTTTTACTACAACGGTACGGGCAGCCTTGCCGAATTAACCAGCTGGGGTTCAGAAACCGACGGAAGCGGCACCAATCCGGCAGATTTCACCAGTGCCAATCAGAAATTTATTGTTGCAAATACCGCAACGATAACACTTGCTGAAAGCTGGACTGTAAGTGGCGAGAATGCCCAGGTGATAATTGGTGATGGTGACAGCGAAACGGAACTCTTTGCCAATGCAGCATTTAATGCATCTGTTTCTGTTGAGAATAACGGAAAACTGGTAATGCAACATGCGGAACAACCCACATTAGGTGAGTTAAAAACCGGTTCTGCCGTGGTTTATTCCAATGATGCTGTAAACATTCAGTATAACGATTACTTTAATCTTACTATTGATGATATCAACCCGGTTTTTACTGGTGATGGAACCATCAGCATAGCTGGCAACCTGACATTATCGGGCAATCTGGTTATGCCCGATGCCAGGGAAGCAGCTTTGTACAATGTAGTTTTCAACGGTGCCGATGATCAGCACATCAATACAGGAAATAACGTTTTGCGTAGCTATGACATGACCTTTGAAAAAAATACCGGGAGTATCACTTTTGAGGAGGGCAGCACAATTTCTTCTGACAATCAGATGATTTTTGACATCGCAACAGGAGCATCTTTTGCAGACAATGGTATTACTATCTACGCCGGAAATAGCGTAAACATTGCCGGAGATGGTGATTCATATAGTTTTACGGGAACACTTATCCTGGCAGGCGATGAAGAAGGAATTGTAAAAGGATCAGGGGCAAACAATAATTTTAATTTGCGGGAACGAACAAACGTAAATGATAATATTGTTGCAGAGCTAAATAACCTGATCATTCGTGTTGCCAATACAGATGGAGAATTCAGACTCCGATCCGGATCAACAAACGAGCTGGTCATTAATGGAAATTTTATTGTGGAAGCAGGGGCAGATGGAAGAATCCGTTTATATAACAATGCCCTTGTTGTTTTGGGCGACATTCTTATAGAAGAAGGCTTCAGCGGTACCATAGACGATATAAATACTATAGCACTTGAAGGAAGTGACCAAAAAATCGAAAGTGCCTTTGAGTTAAATGCAGGCAATTTGATAGTAAACAATGGTCTTACCCTTGATGCAAACCTGACCATTGAAGAATACCTGGAGTTTGGCGGAGGGATAGAAGTCTCAGAAAACGCTCTTTTGATACTTCATGAGGGGGCAACCATAAATGGCTATAACGAGAACAATTTCATCTCCGGTACAATGGCCTATCTCTCTGACAATCTTGATGCAACAGACATCTTTTATCCCCTGGGTATAAATGGCAACTTTCTTCCGGTAACGCTGCAGGTACAGCATAATACTGATGTTGAAGAGAAAGAATTGCATTCCCTGTATATTTCAACTATTGACCCGGAGTTACCTTTCCCGTCTGACATTGAACAAGTTTATACCGATTATTTTTTTGAACTGAATCTTGGGGCAAATGTGGAAACAGCCCATATAAAACTTCCTTATGATACGGAAGATGCAGAGCTGGATCCGGATCTGTTGCGCATTGTAAAATCTGACAGTGATGAATGGTTTAGTCTGGGAGGTACTATTGTTAATGGGTCTGTAATAACTGAGGATTCTTTCACTCAGGGTGGAACATTTGCCCTTGCAGAGCAAAAGGTTGGAAGCACCAATGTCATCACCTATTTTGCTTTTGAAGATCTTGAACCCACTGCAGAAGGGATCATTGACGGTTTAAACATTACTGTAAATGTTCCTTTCGGTACAGAAAGAAACGGACTGGTACCAAGCATTATCCACAATGGGGCATCCATTGACCCTGAATCAGGCGTTGCGCAAGATTTTACAGTGGAAGTAACCTATACTGTTACAGCAGAAAATGATGATGAAGCTACCTATACCGTTACGGTGAATGAGCTTCCTGATACCCAACCTTACCAATTGGCTATTGCCGAAATCAATGGTGGTGAAGATGTTATTCAGGGGCAATCGTTTTCTATTATTGTTGAACTTCAAAACGATACCGGGGATGAGGTCGCTGCTTTATCAGCTATTGAAATTGAGTTAAGCATGGAGGATGGTGCTACAGGGAATCTTGCGGGAACAACAACCCTTTCTCTTGCAGAGGGTGAATCATCGGTTGAGTTTACTGACCTTACCTACGATGTGGCAGAGTCTGTTCAGATCAGGGCAAGTGCAACCGGCCTTGAGGATGGAGTATCGGAAAGCTTTGATGTACTGGCACCAGTCTATGCTTTACACGTTTGGGCTTCCCCGCCCGGCGGAGGAATTATCAGTGGCAATGATCAGGGTGAATACGCTGAAAGTGAATCTGTAACTTTAACCTCAGAGGCATCAAATGGTTTTATATTTGAAAAGTGGACCGATGCTGAAGGGGTAGAGCTTTCGCAGGATAATCCTTATACCTTTGCAATGCCTGGTGAAGAAAAAAGCATTGTAGCGGTTTTTGTGCTGCAGCAATCGTCTGATCTGGTGCATTACTGGCATTTTAACAATTTAGACCTGGGTCAGAACGACCCGCAGGAGGTAGAATCGGATCTTTCAGCCAATGGCCTGTCAGCCCGGATCACATATCCGGGAGAAGGTGCAGGTTATATGGATGACAGAACCCACAGGGCACAGGACCCTGTTTCTAACCTGAATCTGCAATTAGGCCAGGAGCCCGATCAGGGGGCTGTGCTGAGGGTCAGAAATCCGGCTAATACCCGCGAACTCATTATTGAGGTTCCATCAACAGGATTTGAGGATCTTTATTTTACATTTGCCACTACCCGTACATCCAATGGGGCAGCACAACAGGAATTATACTATTCTGTCAATGGAGGAGATGATTGGATTCAACTGGGTGATGCTTATGATGTAACGGAGCTGAATACCGATGCTTATAATAATGGCTGGATGCTGAAAAATGCCGATTTAACATCCATAGAAGAAACACAGAATAACCCTGATCTGCAATTCAGGATTTTGTTTGTTGGTGAAGGAGCTGATAATACAAGTGGCAACCATCGCTTCGACAACATCAGTCTAACCGGTGAACAAATAACAGGCGATACTGCTACACAACTTGCTATCACTTCCATTAATGACGGAAATCCGGTAGTTGCAGGAGAGGAATTCAGCATCCAGGTGCAGGCCCGTGATGAAAACGGGGATCCGGCAGTAGTAGAAACAGCTATCGTTGTAACGGTAAGCCTGGCATCTGGAAACGGAACTTTGGGTGGTAATCTAACCGGAACAATTGATGAAGGAAGCACTTCAGTTACCATCACAGGTATTACCTATGATATTGCAGAAGATATTTCTCTAACTGTTTCAGCAGATGAACTTGAAGATGCTACATCCGAAATATTTACTGTGGTAAATCCCACTTACACGCTTACGCTGCAGATTTCTCCATCGGGTGCCGGTACAATATCTGGAACCGAAGCCGGTGATTACGAAGAAGGAACTGCGATCAGCCTTACAGCTGAGCCGATTGCCGGCTTTGTATTTGTTAACTGGACAGATGGACAGAATGAAGTCTCAACAGAAAGCACCTACAGCTTCTCCATGCCTGCAGAAAATATTACACTGACAGCCAATTTCGAAGAAGAATACACCGGTGGACCCATGCTTATCCATTACTGGCACTTTAACTCTATGGACGGTAGTGCGGTTACAGAGGTGACTGCCGATTTCTCTGCAGGTGGCATGTCTGCAAACATCACCTATCCCGGAACCGGAGATGGCTACATGGATGCACGCACACATCGTCCCGCTGATCCTGTTTCCAATTTCAACCTGAGAATGGGCCAGGAGCCTAACCAGGGGGCAGTATTGCGTGTGCGCAACCCAGCTGATACCAGGGAGCTACTCTTTGGGATTCCTTCAACCGGTTACAAGAGCCTGGTAGTTACCTACGCAGCCACCAGAACTGATAATGGAGGTACACATCAGCGTTTTGAATATTCAGCCGATGGAGGAACAACATGGGTTACTTTTGGCGATGACATTGAAATTCCATTCATTGGAGAAGGCGATGATGTTGGACAATACGCTCATATTGTCCTGGACCTCTCGGAAATTGAAGAGATCAATGACAATCCTGAACTGCATTCCAGAATTCTTTCAGTGGGTGAAGGAAGTGATAATACATCAGGAAACCAGCGCATTGATAACTTTACCCTGGACGGAGTGCCGATACTTGGCGGCGAACCTGCAATGCTTACCATATCTTCAGTAAACAATGACGATGATGTATATGTAAACGAAGATTTTTCTTTGCTGATTCAGGTTCTTGATTCTGAAGGCCTCCCAGCTGCAGTAACAGAAAATATTACCGTAACACTAAGTGTGGAAACCGGAACAGGGACACTTGGTGGTAATACTACTGGTATTATTGAAGAAGGCTCAACGTTTGTTGAGATAACTGGTATTACATACGATGTTGCGGAAACGGATGTAGTAATTAAAGCAGAAGCAGATGGTCTTGATGCCGCCCTTAGTGAAGCCTTTGATGTACTGGAAAGAAGCTATACCCTGACACTAACATCCAATATACCGGGAGCAGGTGTTTTAAGTGGCGCCGGTACTTATACTGCAGGCCAGTCAGTAACTATTGAAGCAGTTGCCAACGAGGGATATGAATTCTCAGAATGGATACTCGATGGCGATGAATTTTCATCCAATGCTGTTCATACATTCACGATGCCGGATCGCAACCTTGAAATCACAGCATATTTCGTAGAGGTATTTACCGGCGACCCGGTTCTGGTTCATTACTGGCATTTTAATACCCTGACCGGCGCAACAGTAACCGAAGTAAATTCTGACTACTCCGCTGCAGGTTTGTCTGGTAATATCACATACCAGGGAACAGGTGATGGTTATATGGATGCCCGCACACACAGGGAAGCAGATCCGGTTTCCAATTTTAACCTGCGCCAGGGACAGGAACCCAACCAGGGCGCAGTACTTCGGGTGCGAAACCCTGCCAATACCCGTGAACTCATTTTTGAAGTACCATCAACCGGGTATCAAAACCTTGTTGTAACATATGCAACCACAAGATCAGAAAATGGTGGTCAACAACAACG
>SKSE01000118.1 GCA_007118135.1 Bacteroidales bacterium
CAAAGAAAAAACTCCAATATTTTCCAATTCTACCTTTTTCCCCGATTTGAGTGAATCATGCATCTCATTAACGAAGTTAGAGACAAATTCTCTGGCCTCGCCACTGCTGATATTTTCCTTACCTGCAATATACTCGATCAAAAGACCACCACCTGCCTTATTACTATCGTTAAAAGTTATCACTTTAGATGGAGATTCTACTTTTTTTAACTCCGGAACAAATTTGGCAGGAATATACTTGGTTGAGAACTCACCCACATCCGGTAGTATAACAAAATCGTTTTCGAATAACAGATCGCTAATGTACTTGCCTATTTTCATAATTTCAGCATTTTGAGTTAAACCCACGGCCAAACGGCCTTTATTTTCTTAGGCTTTAATAAGTCCGGAACCCACCGGTAATCAAGAAAAAATCAAAATATTTATCTGATTTTTCTGAATAACTGCTTATTTATACGCAATTAATTCAGCTAAGTTATAAAAAACAATAAAAAAAACTGTCCTTTTGAAATTTTATGCTGAATTACAAGGATTTACGTCTATTCTTGAGATTTTGACCAGGAATATAATTTTAAAAACTCCAGACATTAACTACTTAAAAAAACGTAACTGCATTACGGATTTGATAAGGCTTGCGGTAACTTCTTAAAACAAACCATGTATTTCGGCGTCGATTTTCTGAATTACTTCACCCAGGTCAGATGTCTTTTCCGAGAATTTATTGTTATCTACATCAATAATGAGAAGTTTGCCCAGCGAGTAACCATCAATCCATTCGCTGTAGCGTTCATTGAGACGTTTAAGGTAATCGAGACGGATGGTATTTTCATAATCGCGGCCTCTTTTCTGAATCTGATTTACCAACGTTGGCACTCCGGCCTTGAGATAAATCAGCAGGTCGGGGGGTTGAATAAAAGAACTCATGAGTTCAAAAAGGCTGGAGTAATTTTCGAAATCCCGGGTCGACATCAATCCCATTGCATGAAGGTTGGGAGCAAAGATATAGGCATCTTCATATATGGTGCGGTCCTGTATCACTGTTTTGCCACTGTTGCGGATATCAACGATCTGGCGAAATCTGCTGTTCAGAAAATAAATCTGCAGGTTAAATGACCAACGCTGCATGTCTTCATAAAAGTTATTCAGGTAAGGATTGGTATCCACATCTTCATAATGAGCTTCCCATCCATAATGTTTGGATAATAATCCGGCAAGGGTGGTTTTACCCGAACCAATGTTTCCGGCAATCGCTATATGCATAGTTCAAGGATTATGTAGGGCATGCCCCCGGTTAAAAAAGAATTCCTGAAAATTAATAGAAATTTCCGGTGAAACGAAATTTTTTTAAGGAAACTTCTGTTTGCAAAAATAATTTATCGTCCTTAACAAAAAAATTCTTTACTCCATTTTCCGGTAGCAAAAATACATTTTCCGTTTGAAGAAAAAAATCATAAACTACAAGATGCGAATCCTGCAGATAAAGAATATTTTGATCAATTACCTGTACGACAGAAACATTCGTGTCGGGTATCTTAAATAAAAAATTGGTGTGGCGGTCAAAAATCATTATATGATCTGCTGCCACAAAGAGCTTTCCATCACTTTCCTGCAAATATTTTACCCTACCCATTTGCGGATGATCAAAGCTGAGATCAGTACTTGTTATCTCCGGCTGACCCCTGTCATTGAAGCGAACCAATTGAAATACGCTCGGAAAATAAGCCCAGAAGCCATTTTCCGAAGAATGGCAAATTACATCGGCAATATCAGTGCTCATAAGGTCTGTTGCAGAAAAACTTCTTTTTTCTGCAAGGTTTTTATCAAGCATGACAACGTGGCCAAAGTTTCCAAAAAATACAAGAATGTTTAGCGGGTCGCTAACATCTGCAAAAGTAACCGGGCCGAAAGCTCTTTTACCGAAGGTAAGTTGACTGCCATCCGGCGAAAATCTTGTAAGGATACCATTTTCAATACTAAAGATATTTCCCAGTTTATCTACACCAGCAAAATCACTGATATTTCTGTATTCATTTATAAATACAAAATCACCGGCCTGAGAGCAGAAAGCCGTTATACATGAAAGCCATATGGCCAGGAATACCGGTTTCACGAAAAATCTGTTAAGAAATAAATTTCAGTATTTCATCCACATATTTGCGGTTGTTAAAAAGACGGGGAACCTTGTTCTGTCCACCCACTTTTCCTTTTGATTTTAGCCATCTAAAGAATGTTCCCTCGGGAAGCGGTGTAACTTTGAGTTTTTTGAGCAAAATATCGGCTGTTCTTTTGGCTTCGTAATCTGAGTTGATATCCTGCAGGGTTTTATCAAGTACATTGATAAATTTATTGAGATCATCGGGCTCTTTTTCAAATTCGATAAGATACTCATGGCAGGCTGAGTTATTATCTTCCAGAAATACGGGAGCAGCAGTGTATTCGCTTACCACAGCACCAGTTTCATGGCATGCTGAATCTAATGCCTTTTCGGCATTATCCACAATGATTTCTTCACCGAAGGCATTGATAAAATTTTTGGTTCGTCCTGAAATCTGAATCCTGTAGGGGTTGGTATTTGTAAACTGAATAGTATCGCCTATCATATAACGCCACAAACCGGCATTTGTAGAAATTAAAAGTGCATAGTTAGTTTCTGTTTCAACCTGATTGATGGTTAGTACCCTTGGATTTTCTTCTTCGAGCTCATCCAACGGAATAAACTCGTAAAAGATACCATAGTCGAGCATAAGCAGCATTTCGCGCGAGTGGGGTAAATCCTGTATGCCAAAGAAACCTTCCGATGCATTATAAGTTTCCATATACCACATCTGATCGGAGGGTATTATTTTTTTGAACTGTTCGCGATAAGGTGCAAAGCTAACACCACCATGAATAAACAATTCAAGATTTGGCCACACCTCCAGGATATTATTTCTGCCGGTCATGTCAAGAATTTTTTTCAGCAACATAAGGTTCCATGAAGGCACACCACTGAGATTGGTAACATTTTCGGTAATGGTTGCATGAGCAATCTTGTCAAGTTTTTCCTCCCAGTTATCCATAAGGGCAATTGAAATGTCAGGTGTGCGAAGTAGCTGTGCCCAAAAAGGAAAATTCTGCACAAGAATAGCTGAAATATCGCCAAAATAGGAATTGCTGTTAAATTCACTTACACTGTGACTTCCACCCATTACCAGTCCTTTTCCGGCAAAAACTCCGGTATCAGGTCGGTTATTGCAATAAATGGATAGCATATCTTTACCCCCCTTAAAATGGCAATCCTCTAAAGCTTCGTTACTTACGGGGATAAACTTACTTTTATCACTGGTAGTTCCGCTGGATTTGGCAAACCATTTAACTTCAGTAGGCCATAAAAGATTATTCTCACCTTTCCGTAATCTTTCGATCCAGGGCTTTATCTGGTCGTAATCCTGCACCGGTACCCTATCCTGGTAGGTTTTTACATCCTTTATGGAAGCATAGTCATACTTCTTGCCCCATTCTGTATCTTTTGCTTTGTTTAAAAGTTCGAAAAGAAGGTTATCCTGGGCTTCATGGGGATTTTCTTTAAAATATTCAATCTGTGAAACCCTTTGTTTTAAAAACCAGGAAATAACCGAATTCAGGATAATCGACATATTGATTTTCTAATTAAATGATGATGTTTTACAATTGATGCAAAAATAAGGAATATGAATTCAAATGATCATTATTTTTAAAAACTTTGGCAATTAATTTTTCACCCTGGATAATGAAATTCTTTCCACCGTAAATTGTTCTTTAAATCTTCGAAAAAAATAATAGGTTTGCAATAAAAAAGCAAATACATGATCGTTTACCCCCACAGCAAGATAAATCTCGGTTTGCATATCATACGAAAAAGGAACGACGGGTATCATGAACTGGAGACACTTTTTTATCCGCTTGATCTTTGTGATGCCCTGGAAATCATACCTGCAGCAGATGGTAAAACAGAATTCACATCGACAGGAATTCCAATCCCGGGAAATGCAAACGATAATTTATGTGTTAAAGCCTGGGAATTGCTGCAAAAAGACTATTCGGTGCCAGAGGTAAAAATTCATCTGCACAAAATGATACCGATAGGGGCAGGATTGGGGGGAGGCAGTTCCGACGCCACCTTTACCCTTAGAGTATTGAACAATCTTTTTACCCTTAACCTATCTTCAGAAAAACTTAAGCAATATGCACAGCAACTGGGCAGTGATTGCAGCTTTTTTCTGGAAAATTCACCAACCTATGCCAGCGGAAGGGGTGAAATACTTACAACACATCCTTTGTCTCTTAAGGGTTATAGTCTTGCTCTGGTCAAACCTGATGTTCATGTAAGCACAGCTGATGCTTATGCGGGTATAACTCCTCGTAAACCGGAAAAACCACTTAAAGAAATACTAAGTCTGCCGCCCGAAGAATGGAAAGATGTTCTGGTTAATGATTTTGAGAAAACAATTTTCAGAAAATTTCCTGAACCGGGCAAAATTAAATCCCGTCTTTATGATTACGGTGCTGTTTACGCCAGTATGAGTGGCAGTGGTTCATCAGTTTTTGGAATCTTCAGGGGAAAACCACCGAAAGATATCCCGGAAGAATTTTCGCATCACCTTGTTTGGCAGCAGGAATTAAAATAAAACATAGAAAGTATTTTCAATATTATAAAGTAAAATCAAAAAACGAAATCCCATGCAAAAACAAATGAAGAAATCTTTATGCATCCTGGTGTTTTTTCTTTTGCCCGGACTAATGACAATGGCGCAAAACACACTTACACCCCAGAATCTCTTCGACATTGAATCGGTAGTGGAAGTGGCCATATCGCCCGATAAAAACCATATAGCCTATACCTTAAATGTCCCCCGTCCGTTTACTGACAATGCAGGTGGTGATTACCGGGAGCTTTACGTTTACAACATTCGCAATCAGGAATCTGTTCCGCTGCTTACCGGAAATATCAGTGTATTCTCCATCGGATGGGTACCAGGCGGGGATGCCATTTCTTTCAGGGCAAACCTGCCCGATCTTTCAGGAGTACAGGTTTACAGCATTAACCTGACCGGCGGTGACCCTGCTCCTCTTACGCAACATTCTGCAAGTGTAAACTCCTACGAGTTTATCGATGCTGGTACATTGGCTATTGTTTCCATATCGCCGGAAGACCCGGTGCGCAGAAAATTGCGCGAAAAAGGTTTTAATATTGATGTTTTTGAAGAAGAATACCGCCATCTGAATCTTTACCGGTACGATATAAACACCCATCAGGCCCGTCAGCTCACCGATGGGGTAACCGTATTCGACTTTGTGCTCAGTCCTGATAAAAGTCTGGCAGCAGCGGCTATTGCACCGCGCAACCTGGTTGATGACTCCTACATGTTCAAGCGCATCTTCACCATCAATATGCAAACCGGCGAAATGAAACTGCTGGTTAACAACCCCGGCAAACTGGGCAAGATGGTTTGGAGTCCTGATGGCACAAAACTGGCATTTCAGTCAGCATCGAAACTGGAAGATTCGGTTGAAGGAAGTCTTTTCGTGGCAGATGTGCCCAATGATAAAACCTTTGAAGAGCTCCGCAATTATGTGCAAGGCATGGAACTAAGCGTTATTGACCATGCATGGAAAGACAACCGCACTCTACTTTACGCAGCAGAAGAAGGAGTTGACATTGTGCTGAGCGAGCAGCGGTTAGATCGTGCTGAACGCGAAATATTGATTGCCCCGGCACAGGTAGTCTTTAACCGTTTCCATCATCATGACGGGATGATAGCTTTATCGGGAAATACCTCACAACATCCCTCCGAACTTTTCACCTTTGACTTAAGAAGAAAGCAACTTACCCGCCGCACCCATCATAACGAATGGCTCAGCGATATTCAATTAAGCCAACAGCGAAAACTGGTTTACGATGCCCGCGATGGCAAAGACATACAGGGTGTTCTTCTCTATCCGCTTAACTATGAAGAAGGTAATCAATACCCCCTTATTGTTTACATTCACGGCGGACCCGAAGCAGCAGTAAAAAATGGCTGGAGCACATTTTACTCCATGTGGGGACAAATTGCTACTGCCCGCGATTTCTTCGTATTTATGCCCAACTACCGGGCCAGCTCAGGACGTGGGGTGGATTTTACCATGGTGGGCTATGGCGACCTCGTAGGTGTGGAATACGATGATGTACTGGATGGCATTGATCATCTTATCGAAATCGGTTATGTAGATAAAGACCGCGTGGGAATGGGTGGTGGCTCTTATGGTGGATACTTCTCTGCATGGTCGGCCACCCGCCACACCGACCGTTTTGCTGCCAGCGTGGTGTTTGTGGGAATATCTAACCAGATATCCAAGCGCAAAACCACCGACATACCCTGGGAAGACTATTACGTGCACTGGGGTTACTGGACTCACGAAGACTGGCAGGACGTTTACAGCCGCAGTCCGCTGAAATATGCCCACCAAAGCAAAACGCCAACATTGATCCTTCACGGAACGCAAGATACCCGCGTACCCCCATCGCAGGGACTGGAACTGTATCGTGCACTGAAACTGCATGGCAAAGCGCCGGTTCGTCTCATCTGGTACAATGGCGAAGGCCACGGAAACAGAATGAATGTGCACCGGCTCGATTACATTGTGCGTACCATGGAGTGGTTCGATTATTACCTGAACTCCGACAAACCCAAAGACAGATTGCCGGTGAAATATCCAGATTATGGGGTGTTTGAAGATGGTTTATAAGTTTATTGGTTTAAAGGTTTATTCCGGGTACGACTACAGTTCGTGCCCGGAATAACCAAAAATTATATCTTTGTCGCTGTTTTTAGGATTATATTACGGTGTTAAGCCGTTAGTGCGGAACTAAAATTCATCAAAAACTTATTAAAATGGGAAACTCTTCCGAAAACATAAAGCAAAACCGAAGCTTTTTTGCACGCACATTGGATTTTATTGAGATTGTGGGAAACAAACTCCCCCACCCTGCTACCATATTCGGCGGACTGGCAGTAATAGTGGTATTATTATCCTGGCTTACACACGCTCTGGGCACATCGGCAATTAACCCTGCCGACGGGCAGACAGTAACCGTAAACAATCTTCTCAGTGCCGATGGCATCCGGTGGATGTACACCAACATACTTGATAATTTTCTTCGTTTCCCGCCCCTGGGCTACGTACTTGTGGTAATGGTAGGAATTGGTCTGGCAGAAGGTACAGGATTGTTTGCCGTAATGATTCGGGCATTGGTTCTGAGTGCACCCAGTAAATTCATCACTGCTGCTGTGGTACTTGCCGGTATCGTTTCAGGTCTGGCAGTGGAAGCAGGCTATGTAATCCTTATACCGTTGGGAGCAATGA
>SKSE01000330.1 GCA_007118135.1 Bacteroidales bacterium
CTCTTACAATTCTTACATTTATCAGTACTTCTCTTGCTATAAAAACGCAATACATAATCCTGGCAGCACTAGTACTTTCTCTCATTTCGGTTTTTGCAGGCAGCCATGAGTTTGACCCCGCCCAGCCCTTAATATCTCCTATGGCAGGGGCACTTCCGTGGATTGCATTATTTGCCATTTTTTTCCCTGCGGTAACAGGTTTTGAAGCCGGTGTTTCCATGTCGGGCGACCTGAAGGATCCCAGGAAAAACATTCCCTTTGGAACTATAGGGGCAGTACTTACCGGGCTGGTTGTTTATTTAGGGCTTGTGGTTTTTTTGTCACACACGGTAGAGCGTAATATGCTGGCTAACGATCCCAATATTCTGTTTCAGATAGCATGGATTCCCCAATTGGTTGTGGTAGGTATTATGGGAGCAACATTATCATCAGCACTCGGAAGCATACTTGGAGCTCCACGTATACTGCAGGCCACAGCTATTGACCGTATAACACCATCAGTGCTTGGCAAAGGTTTCGGGGTATCCAATGAGCCACGTAATGCGCTCATATTCACTTTTTTAATTGCACTGTCAGGAATACTTATCGGCGAACTTAACGCCATTGCCCGTATTGTTACCATTTTCTTTATTATTACTTATGGGTTTCTCAATATTACTTATGCTGTTGAAAGCTGGGCAGGTACCGATTTCAGGCCCAGTTTTAAAATTCCCGGTATCATCAGTATCATTGGTGCCCTGGCATGTATAATTATAATGATACAGCTTGATATTATTGCTATGATTGGAGCTTCTCTGGTACTTGTAGGAATTTTTCTTTTCCTGAAGCGCCGTGAGCTCACCCTTCAAACAGGAGATACCTGGACCAGTGTGTGGGCATCGCTTGTTAAAACCGGGCTGGGGAAACTTACATCCGAAAGTCATAAACCACGCAACTGGCGGCCCAACGTAATTCTTTTCAGTGGAGGAGCAAAACAGCGGCCGTATTTGATTGAGATGGGGAAAGCCCTTGTGGGGAAGCTTGGAATTTTCACCAATTTTGAATTGATCGAAAGCAAAGATGAAAAAAATCTTTTCAGCAAAAACCAACAAATAATTACTGAAGAATCTCCTGATCGTACTGGTGTTTTCACTCGTCGACATGTGTGTCGTGATATTTATGAGGGGATAGAATCCATATCTAAAATCTATGGTTTTTCTGGATTTGAGCCCAATACCATTCTTATGGGATGGCCCAGGAACACCAAAAATCCTGAAGGATTTGCAAAGTTGATTTCTACTTTCAGGAGGCTGGATTATAACCAGGTTTACCTGCATTACAACAAAGAGTCCGGATTTGGCAAAATGAAACAAATAGACATCTGGTGGAGTGGAAGAGGCCGAAATTTAAGCCTTGCTCTGGCATTGATGCGTTTTATTTCATCTGCAAACCATTGGCGCCATGCTCATTTGAGAATCATGGTAATAAATAAGAACTCAAACCTTACCGATAAATATTATGAACTAATTGGCCAACTGCTCGATAACCAGCGGATAAATGCCGAAGTAAAAGTGATAAATAATAGTGTTGAGCAGTTGCCCATTGAGGAAATCATGCGTACGGAGTCTATAAATACTGACCTTACTGTACTGGAAATGAGTACAAAAGATGAAGATTTCTTCGGAAATATTAATGAACTTGTCAAGGGTTTGAAAACTACTATGATTATTGCTGCATCTTCGGGTTTCGATGAGTTGGCAGTGGTTACACCCATTAGCGATGAAAAAGTAAAGGAGCCACAGAAGATTGATAAACCCGGTTTCAACATCTCTGATAAACTGAAACTGGCTCATCGCGAAATCATAGCCAACGAAGTTTATAATATTTCGAATAACCTGGAAAAAATAACAGCAAAATTTTACAGAGAGGGTTTTGAAGAACCATTTATCAAAATCAAAGCATACCAGGATAATCTTGCAAATATTGTAACAAAAACTACCGAACAGCTAAATGTAATAACCCGTCTTGAAAACACGGAAGACCAAAAAACCGAATTCCTTAAAATCCTTAATGATTATTCCTTCAGGGCGCAAAAATCCCTTAAGGAACTTAAAGACAATCTGATTCTTTCTCAAAAAGTTATTTTGCAGGTAAATACATTGAAGTATTTTGAAGAGATGGAAAAACACCTTCAGGAAATACCTGCTTATATTCGTATAAAGTACAACTGGAAAGAGTTCAGGTTGCTGAAGGCCGATTCATCTATTACAGGAGTGATTAAAATATGGAAACTGTTTTTGGCCAGGATTACGGGTCAAAAGGCTGTTTACAAAATCAAGGCAGGGCGTGCTGCAAAATATTTTCTCTATCATAAACGACTTCAGACCCAGAAAGAAATATTTCATGAGTTTACTCTTCAGTCATTTGAATATGTAATAGAGGTAAGAAAAACACTTTCCGAAATTTATGAACTGATAGAAAAGGGCAGGAGCGGGTCAGCAGATATTGAAAGATATAAAAGTATTATCCATATGGAAAAGGACCGGTTTATTGCGTCCATTAAACTACAGGAAGAAAAGTACGGTAATTTTTTCCAGAAGACAGGAAATACCTTAGAGCATAATCTTTTGAGTGATTTGCAAAGTTTTAATAACCTTTTGGAAAGACCAGGCTCAAATTTTTTAAGCAAACCCTTTACTAAAGTTTGCAAAAACGATGCTCAACTTCACGAGTATGTTACAACTTATCCGGAAGTTTGGCAGGCAAACCATAATTTGCTTATTAACAAGATTCATCTTGACTTCCATATTCAATCCTTAAAAAACCGCATAGAATCGAAAATTAACAAATATAATTTTGATTTTTCCACAACCCTGATGATTTCTGTGCTACAGCCTCTTCAGGAGTTAAAGAAGCAACTGGATAAGTTTTTACAAACCGGCAACATGGGTAAAAAACCTGAACCGGTAAAATTCAAAAATCCTGATGTTGATGCACATTACAATAGCTTGTATAATGAAATAACTGCCTTGTTTTCCGAGCTTCCTGTAAAGTTATCCATTGCGGGTGAAGACTTATCAAAGAAACTGGAAGAGCACAATTTTGGAGAAGCCGAAGAGATTGTGGTGAGTGTTAGAAAAATTGCTGAATTCTCTATTGCATCTGAACTCATTGATTTTGCCAAGAAAGAAGGGCTTGAGGCTTCAACATCTTTTGCCAAATCTGTTAGTGGAATAAAAGATACAATCAGACTCATCAATTTTAACTTTTTCGAGGAGAGTGATGATGACCCTCAAAGCTATGGCGATAAAAAGCAGCTGGCAGAGGATTTTTTGAAAAAAATAACACAACAGGAAATTGCAATAAAGAAAGTATTTTCAGATTACAGGGAATCTTTTCAAATCGGGTTGAAAAATGCATTTGCCCCGTTATCGGCAAGTATAATTGCCAAAACGTCAGGTAGTATAGAAAGAAAGTTCAAAGCATCAAAAACCCGACAGGTATGGGGTCGTTATACCGGGTGGTTAAACATCTTATCAGGTAGTATACAGCAGCAGTTTGTCAAGCTCCTTTACTCAAGAAGCGAAAGCATTTTATGGATGGGACGAATGGAAAAATCGGTTTTAGAAACAGAGCTTTCCAATGAAGATGTTTACTCATTTCTTGAAAAGTATTCTCCTTCAGAAAAAATACTTCAACAATTACCTTTTTATTACACTAAGCTATTTAGTGGTCAATCGGGAATTGGCGATGATTTCTGGGTAGGAAGAGAAAATGAAGTAACCCAGGCTTCTTCAGCTATTCGCAGATTTAAAAACAGTCAGCCAGGATTTCTGATTATTACAGGCGACAGGAACTCAGGCAAAACCGGGCTTTCGAAATTTATTGCCCGAAAATTCTTTCAACCCGTGCAGATTTTTAATATCAGGGCGCCACGTGAATCATCAGCCGACCTGGAATTGTTTGAACACACCTTGCTAAAAACCATGTCGTCATATCATAAGGATATTGATACCGCATTGCATGGATTGCATGAACCATCAGTTTTTATTATAAATGACCTTGAATTGTGGTGGGAAAGAAAAAGCAATGGAACAGCCGTAGTTAAAAAGCTTTTGGAACTTATGATGACTCACCACAAAAAGGTTTTGTTTATCATTAACCTGAATGTACATTCTCTCAAACTGTTGAATAAACTTACCGATTTACAGTCAAGTGCCTTAGGACAGGTATTTTGCACCGGTTTTGATGCCCGGGAGTTGCAGGAACTTATTATGCTCAGGCACAAGGCAGGAGGTATGAGTTTTACCCTTAATAAAAAACATGAAACCGAACTCAGTGCGTGGGAGTATGCAAGCCTTTTCAACCGGTATTTTGATATTAGCCAGGGTAATCCCGGTGTTACCATTAATCTATGGCTGGCATCCATTAAGAAGGTGAGCGGAAAAACCCTTTATATTGATAAACCTGAATCACCTGATTTCTCATTTCTAGATACACTGTCACAGGAGAATATTTTTTATCTCATTCAGTTTGTTTATCATTTGCGGCTTTCGGTTTCCAAACTTCAGGAAATATTACAAAGCGAAAAGGAAGTTGTAGAAAACAGGGTAATCAATTTATGGCAGTCGGGAGTACTCGTAGAGAAGTTTCCCGGAATTTATTCCATAAATCCTGCATTGCACCAACCATTGGTTTGGAAAATGATGGAACTCAAATTGATTTAAGATGCAATCTTTTTTTTGATTCATCCATATGAAATAACCTGAATAAATAGTATGTAAAACTTAATTAGATATGGAAATAATATACACCTTGATTGTTGCCATTGCACTTATTGTATTGCTCAGAGGAGGGCGGTATTTTCTTAACCTAACCACCCGCAATAAGCAATATCATGTATACGTATTAAGGGCCTTTCCGTGGGTTGAAGTAATCATTTGGTTTTCTTTCATTTTCTGGACCATTTCTCTTCATTTTGGGCACACAGGGATTTACCCTGTATTGTCAGGGAGTGCGGCTGTAGCATTTGTGCTTTTATTCGGCTGGTTTGTTCTGCGCGACTTTTTTGCCGGTGCAGTTGTTCGTGCCAGTCAGGAACTTGAACCGGGTATGTTTATACAAACTGATACGCTTTCAGGAGCCATTATTTCATTGGGATATCTAAACATGGAGCTGCGCGCCGGAGATGGTGAAAAACTTATTGTACCTTACAGCCGCATTTCCGGAAAGCAAATAACAAAAATGGCAAAGCATGGGCGAGGCAAAAATCAAAGTATTAAACTGGAAATTCAACAGAAACATGGGGCCCAAAATATACAGCAATCACTGAAAAGGAAGGTGCTTGAACTACCCTGGGTTATTGCCGGTGAAGAAATAAAAATAAGTCTGATTCCTGTTGATAATTGTTATGTTGCAGAAATCTTTTTTCAATCCATGAAAGAAGATATGCTACCATCAACTGAAGAGATATTGAGGGATTTTGTAAGTCAGAAGTTCTCCTGATACTAGTTCATACGCATTTCGGTAATTCTGCCATCCTGAAAAACCATACGACGAATACGTTTGCCATCCTGGTCCCAGATTGTCCAGCGACCTTGCTTTACACCATCCACATATTGCCCTTCTTCACGCTTGCGTCCGTTTTCGTAAAATGAAACAAAATTACCGTGCATACGATTTTCTTTGAATCCTTGCTCCCGGATCTTCCGGCCATGCTGATCATAAAAGACCCATCTTCCCTGTTTCAGATTATTTTCATATGGGCCCTCTTCCATAATATTGCCATTGGCATAGTATTGTGCAAAAAATCCATGCAGCAATCCGTTTTTATACTGAGCAACCCTTTGCAGTCTCCCGTTTTCCAGCCAGTGTGTTGCCTTGCCATGGCGAACCTCACCTTCCTGCTCCGGGTCATATTTATAGTTTATTTCATAACGTTTACTGCCGTTTTCATGCCAGCCGGTCCATAAGCCATCCATTCGTGCCCGGTTAAAATGGCCACGGTCTTTCATCTGACCGTTCTCATACCAGCTGGTCCATTCACCATGCTCAATATCATCTTCAAAAGGGCCCTGGTGGCTAATCCTGCCTGTTTCATACCATACTGTCCATAAACCTTTTCGTCTTCCGTTTTCAAAATTTCCACGACGAAGCTTTTCACCTGTGGTATAAAAATAGGTCCACTCGCCTTGTTGCACACCTTTTTCAAAATTACCGGTGCTGGCTTTATTTCCGTTGGGGAAGTAGAATACCCAGGTGCTATCCTGTAAATCCTTAACAGATTTACCTTCCATATCAAGATTTCCATTGTCGAACCACCATTGTGCAAAACCATGCAACTTATTGTCTTTGTAAATGCCATCAAATTCTTTTTCGCCGTTGGGGTGGAACCTTCTTGATTGGCCATGACGGCGGTCATACTCAAAAGAGGTTACTTCCCTGGGTGTACCATCTTCATAAAAGAACTCCCACTCACCATGGTTTTGGCCATTCTTTACCGGACCTTTCATTTCAAGTCGGCCATTGGGGTACCAGGTTTTACTAAAACCATCCCCATGTTCCAGCTTTGCCCATTGCTGCCCGTCTTCATACCAGAATAACCAGAGCCCTATCTTTTCATCCTGCTCATAAAATCCCTCCGACCAAAGTTGTCCGGATTGATAGTAATAACAATACTGTCCTTCTTTCCTGTCTTCTATTTGTTTGCCGCTTTCACGAATTCTTCCATTGGGATAAAAAGCTTCAAAAGCAAAAGTGTCGTAATTATAGGTTTCTTCAAGTTGGCCATTCATATTAAAGAACTGCCAGAAACCTATACGTGAATCGTTATCATAGGCCCCCTCAGCCTGTTTTTGTCCGTTTTCGTAATAATATAGCCAGTCACCTGTTTTACCTTCATTATTCCAGCCACCTAGTTCTTTAATAATACCATCTCTAAAATATCCGGTATACCATTCTTCATCATAATTAATTTCAGTGATTTTGATTTCATCAGCATTAAAAAACTCCCATATTCCTTCTCTTATCCCCATTTTATAGGTTCCCCTTTCTCGAACTACCTGTTCCTGATCAAAATATTGCCAGAAACCGTTTTTTTCACCCTCGCTGTAGGGCCCCTCGCCTATAAGCTCTCCATCCTGAAGGCTTACGGAAGGCACTTGCCCCAGGGCATTTATAGCTATCAGTAGCAAAATAATGGTGAAGATTCCTGTTACGGGGCTGGTAAAAAGTCTGGAATTTGTCCGCATTTTTATGAATGTTAAGGTCTTAGAAAGTAACGATATACCAGGTGCAAAATTATGAAAGCGCAGTTAATAAAAAAAGGGGTAGATAAGGTTTTAGAGTTTTTTGAAA
>SKSE01000161.1 GCA_007118135.1 Bacteroidales bacterium
ACAGGGTTTATCCCAGCGATATAAAAAAATTGCTCGCATGGTATAATCAATTGCTTCAGCATGATTTAATCAGTGAGCCCAAAGATGAAGAAGAGGAAGAAGTAGCAGAAAAGACTGAAAAGGAAGAAACTGCTGATACTGCTGCTCCTAAAAAGAAAACCGAAGAAAAACCCAAAGCAGCCAAAAAAGCTGCAACCCCCAAAAAGACAGCAGCAAAAGCCGAGGGCGCTAAAAAAACACCTACTATCAGAAAAACCAAAAAAGGTTAGTAATGTAATCAAATAACTTAAGTCTGAAGCTGTATGTATAAATTACTTATTCGACCCTTGTTGTTCTTGTTTCCCCCTGAAACTGTGCATCATTGGGTTGTAAGTGGCCTGCATACGGCTTTTCGCATTCCCGGGGTAAAAAAACTAATCAGGAAAATATATTTTATTGAAAATCCGGCACTTGAAACCGAATTATTCGGGCTTAAATTCCCCAATAAAGTGGGTATTGCGGCCGGTTTTGACAAACAGGCAAATATTTACAATCACCTGGCAGCTTTCGGATTTGGCCACATTGAAATTGGCACTGTAAATCCCCTTCCCCAACCAGGCAATCCCAAACCCCGGTTATTCCGGCTAAAAAAAGACCAGGCACTCATTAACCGGATGGGATTCAATAACCCGGGAGTGGATATATTTGTAAGAAATCTCAAAAAGATACGCCCGGAAGCAATTATTGGAGGAAATATTGGTAAAAACACCCTGACCCCTAATGAAAGCGCCATTGATGATTACCTTGTATGTTTTGAGAAGTTATTCGATTGGGTAGATTATTTCGTTATCAATGTGAGTTGTCCGAATATTGAAGGATTAAGTAAACTCCAGGATAAGGATGAGCTTATCAGCATCATTGAAAAAATCAGTCAGTCAAATATTGCAAAACCCAAACGAAAACCGGTTTTACTGAAAATTGCACCCGATTTGAATGAAAGCCAGCTTGATGATGTTCTTTTCGTTGTTGACCAAACAGGCATCGATGGTATCATTGCCACCAATACTACCACCACACGTGACAATCTCAAAACAGGTTCTGATGAAGTGGAGAAAATCGGGAAAGGCGGACTCAGCGGCAAACCGCTTTGCATCAAATCTACAGAAACCATCAGGTATCTTGTAAAAAAATCAGGTGGTAAAATTCCAATTATTGGTGTAGGTGGAATTATGACTCCTGAAGATGCCATTGAAAAACTTGAAGCCGGAGCAAGTTTAGTGCAAGTCTATACTGGCTTCATCTACAATGGCCCTTCGTTACCTAAAAAGATTAATAAACTATGGTTAAAATATTCTAACTAATTTTATTGTCTATTTCCTTTTTCCTATCTTTAAAAATCATTAACATAAGCAATATCAAACAATTGCGAACCTTCTTTGTCGTTCTTGTAAGAACATGCACATTATACTAAAATTTTTCCTGATTTTCTTTCTGGTATTCAGTCAGTTTTCTGAAGTTTTCGGTGATACCCCCCAAACAGATGATTCCCCCCAGGGGTTTGAATTCAATACTAACAGGCGGTCTGTCAGGATTCCTGCCGTAATTAGCAATAATCTGGTAGTCATTCCCATAAGAATAAATGACTCGCCTCCTTTAAATTTTATTCTTGATACCGGTATAAACACTACCATACTTATTGAACCTATTATTGCACAAATTTTTGATCTTCCAATAGAAGAGACTGTTTATGTTTTGGGCCTGGGAGAAGAAGGAATTATAGAAGCAGGTATGGCAAGAGACCTTACATTTTCTTTAAGGGGTATTACCGGACATAACATGAACCTGATTGTTATTCCTGAAGGAGTACTATCTTTTTCTGAATTTTTTGGATTTCCCGTACACGGGATAATTGGCAATGATTTATTTGCCGAATTTCCAGTAAGAATAAATTACAGGACCAATACCGTAAGGATTTATCGAAAACCAAACTATCCTATAAGAAGAAACAGCCAGATTATACCCCTGAAGCTCGACAATAACAAGCCCTATGTATGGGTTAATGTTGAAGGTGATGAAAAGACAGATTCACTTCGTCTTTTGATTGATATGGGTGCTACTAATCCGGTTTTTCTAAATCATTCATATAAATATCTGACCGATGAACGAATTTCTTCATTTCTTGGTCAGGGTATCAGTGGTGAATTAAGGGGAGAAATGGGACGATTACAGAATCTTTCGATTGGTGAATTTGTTCTTGAAAAACCCCTTGTAGCTTATCCGGGATACGATTTCCTCTCATCAGAAATTTTCAGTATTGAATGGGAAGGTATAATCGGAGCAGGAATTTTAAGCCGTTTTCATGTTATCCTGGATTATCCGTCTCAAAAACTCATATTAAGAAAAAACAGAAATTTTGGAAAAAAATTCCAATCAAATCTTAGCGGATTGGATATTATTGCCAAAGGTATAGGATTCAACGAATTTATTGTTAATCACGTTCGTGAAAATTCAGTAGCTTACGAAGCAGGAATACTTCCTGGTGACCAGATACTTTCCATCAACAGGACAGCGGTTTCTAAAATGAAAATTGATGATATTTTAGCCGAATTCAGTAGGTCACCCGGAATTACAATTCATATGGTAATTTCAAGAGATGATAAAATACTAAACAAAACTATACGTCTTCGCGAAGATATTTGATTATCAAATATTTTTTAATGAAAAAGCAATTCCCTGTCTTTTTCTGCTGCCTCTTTTACCCAGTCTTCAGGAATGATTTGCCAGTTATTACCAGGTTTTGGTTCGATACTTCTTTGCCTTTGAAGGTAGTTGGCAATATGACTTCGCAGATCATTTTCAGAAACCCATCTTATCCTGGTTTCCAAAAGATTATGCTCAATTCCTGCACCTTCAGTTATATGACCTCCCCCACCACTGCCGCGATAGGAATTGATAGCAACAGAATATAGTCTCTCAGGATCAAACGGACTGCCATCGGCCATGGATTTTATGGTAATTCGTTCTCCGGGCTTTTTTGAAACATCAACAGTATAGTTTATGCCTGATGCCGAATCGAAATTGTAAAAAGCATTGGCCAGACGAATGGATTCATAAACAGACTGTCGTCCGGCAGCAGCATCCCTGAATAGTAAAAGATGATCATCAGGCCCTTCCATGGTATTGAACCACAAACCGTAGGAAAATTCAAGGAAATCCTTGATCTCCTTGCCTGATAAATCCATTCTGTAAAGATAATTTTCGAATGGGTAGAGATTAAACATATCTCTCATGTATAGGGTCCCGGCATTCAGAGTTGCATTAAAGGAAAGTGGGGCAGCAAATGAAATATCAGCACCGGTAAGCTCAAGCTGAATCTGATGAATAAAATCTGTAAATGCCGAATTCCCCCAATAACTGTCGCGTGAGTGCAAATCATTCTGAAGTCGGGTAAGGGGCTGATTCACAAATTCTCTGACTGCACGCATTTCAGGTGCAAATTCTGCCATAAAATCCGGACAGGGCATATATTGCGCCATCTCAACTATTTCTCCCTCTTTCCGTAAAAGCTTAACCCCTCCTTCCTCTGATTTTTCAAAATACAGATCAACCACGGCTGCAGATCGTCCAAACGACTGACCTGCAATCATCAATACTTCATCACCGGTTGAATTGTTGAAAGTAATGTTTCTCACCCTGTGGTCGTGAGCCGTAAGAATTACATCAAATCCCGGTACATATTTTCCAACATAATGGGAAGCATTTTCCAGATAAATATCATCTCCGGCATATTCAATAACAGGGCCTGCGCCGCTGTGAAACAAACCAATTACAACATCCGGGTTTTCATTTTCACGTATATGATTCATCCAATAAGATGCTGCTGAATACATACTTGTAAATTCAAGACCTTCCCATAGTTTTCGGGGAAGCCAGTTGGGAACCGATGGTGTTACAAGGCCGATTACTGCAATTCTTACCCCGGATCTCTCAATAATGGTGTAGGGTTCAAAAAAAGGCTTTCCTGTCCTGATATGCAGAATATTGGCACCCAACCATGGAAAATCAAACTGATGCTTCAAGGTGTTGTAAACTTCCCAGCCTGTTTCAATATCATGGTTACCCACACTGGCTGCATCAAACCCCATGTAATTCAAAACCCTGGCAAAGAACTGCTCTTCATCATCGGCTATATAATTGAAGTAATACCCGGTAGGCTGTCCCTGCAAAAGGTCACCGTTATCGAGCAACACAACATTTTCTCCCAGAAGTGCTCTTTGTTCATTCATAAAACTTTGCACACGGGCCAGGCTTCCATCCAGGGGTCTGTCGTTTACAAAATCATGAGGAAAAATGGTAGCATGCACATCAGCAAGAGTTACCAGTTTAATTTTTACTTCCTGCCCAATGGCATAAGTGAATGTAACAGCTAAAAACAAAAAGGCCAGAAGCCTTACTTTTAATAATTTTGTCATAATGATATGGTTTATCAAAAAATTTAGTATTTCATTCATTCTACCACCTAATCAATCTTCTTAATCTTAATCTCCAACTAGTCATGAAGTTGCGTCCTTTCCGAACACCCCCCACCCCCTGAAAGGAGAAGTTTGAACCTGAAGAAGTCCGTTTAGTTGCCGTGGTTTCCATCTAACAGGGGATTAGTGGCTCCTTAAAACAAAAACGGTATTTGCAAAACTACAAATACCGTTTTATAAAACTATAAACAAATGGAAAAATTACTGACCCAAATAGGCTTTAAGTAATTTACTCCTTGATGTGTGCTTAAGTCTTCTTATAGCCTTTTCTTTGATCTGACGTACACGTTCGCGGGTAAGGTCAAATTTGGCTCCGATTTCATCGAGTGTAAGACCATGGTTCATACCTATGCCGAAATACAGGTTAATTACATCCCTTTCTTTCTCTGTAAGTGTTGCCAGTGATCTTTGTATTTCTCTGGCCAGAGATTCGTGAATAAGGCTTGAGTCGGCATTAGGTGAGTCCTGGTTGATGTAAACATCAAGCAGGCTTGCATCTTCACCCTGTACAAGGGGAGCATCAACTGACACATGATGAGTGGAAATTCTGTAAGATTCAGTAATCTTATCTTCATTAATTTCCAGAGAATCAGCAAGTTCTTCAGTAGATGGCGGACGTTCAAATTTTTGTTCAAGGCGCGAAGCTTCTTTCTTGATTTTGTTGAGCGAACCAACCTGGTTCAGGGGCAACCTGACAATTCTTGATTGTTCGGCCAAAGCCTGAAGAATAGACTGACGTATCCACCACACCGCGTAAGAAATAAATTTAAAACCACGGGTTTCGTCAAACCTTTTGGCAGCTTTTATCAAGCCCAGGTTACCCTCATTAATGAGGTCAGGAAGACTTAACCCTTGATTTTGGTATTGTTTTGCAACGGACACTACAAAGCGCAGGTTGGCCTTGGTAAGTTTTTCAAGGGCAGCCTGGTCACCTTGCTTGATTCGCTGGGCAAGCTGAACTTCTTCTTCAGCAGTGATAAGGGGCACCTTACCAATTTCCTGAAGATACTTATCCAACGAAGCAGTGTCACGATTGGTAATAGATTTTGAAATCTTTAATTGTCTCATAGTTATAATTAAAGTTTTTAAATTAGGGGTAGTGGAATAGGGTTGTTTTTCTTATGCAGAAAAAACTTTCAAAGTTACAAAAAAAATAGCAGCTGACAATAATAATTAACTTAAATATTTCAATAAAAACGGCAACCTTACACATTATCCAACGCTTTTATTAAGCAGATAATGTGCAAGGATGAGAAAAATTATTTTTGAACAATTGATAAAAATATTATAGCCCTACTCCATAATATGCACGGGTTCCATTGGGATAAACTCCTTCTATGAGAACCCCTCCGCTTCTTCCGGCGAGCATTGACACCAGATTACGTGCATTGGAAACAGCCTGTCGATCAATATGAGTTATAATAAACCCTTCTCTGATACCGGCACTTTGCAGTTTACCAGAGGACAATGATGCAACTCTTACACCGTTTTGAATCCGCAGTCTGCTCAGATCTCTTTCTGCAACGTCTTCAAGGGTTGCACCCAACAATTCAACCACATCACGTTCACCTCTTTGCACTATAGATGTATCGCCATGAATGTTTTTAAGAACGGTTTTACCTTCCAATGTACGGCCATCGCGGTTAAATGTTACAATTACTTCATCGCCCGGGCGCTTGCGCCCAATGGTTTCAAGAAGGTCGGCAGTAGTATTGATTTGCCTGTCGTTAATGGAAGTAATAACATCTCCCGGTTTTAGTCCGGCACTTTCACCGGCACCGCCTTCATTAACTGCTCCAACATATACGCCACGGTTTACTTTCAGGTCGTATTCTCTGACTCTTGCAGGGGTTACATCATCAATATTAATATTGAGAAAACCGCGCTGAACCTCGCCATGCTCCATAAGGTCCATAGTAACTTTTTTGGCAATATTGGATGGAATGGCAAAGGAATAGCCCGCAAATGAGCCGGTTGTTGATGCTATTGCAGCATTGATTCCTATGAGTTCACCATTGGTGTTTACAAGTGCTCCACCTGAATTACCACGGTTAACAGCTGCGTCGGTCTGTATAAAAGATTCAATGGCTGTTCCACCACCTAGTATATTTATTTGTCTGCCTTTAGCGCTTACAATACCTGCTGTTACTGTTGAAGTAAGATTAAAGGGGTTTCCAACTGCCAATACCCATTCACCAACTTTAACTTTGTCTGAATCGCCAAAAACTGCATAGGGAAAATCATTTCCGTCGATTTTGAGCAATGCAAGGTCTGTAGTTGGATCAGTTCCAACAATCGTGGCTTCAAAAACCCTGTTATCATTAAGGGTTACTTCCACTTCTACCGCATCCTGAACAACATGGTTATTGGTAATTATATAACCATCGTTACTAAGGATAACACCACTACCCGTACCTTGAACACGTCTGTCGGGTGCACGGCGCTGCCGTGGACCAAAAAACTCGCGGAACATGTCTCCACCAAAAAATTCATCATAAATACTACTGGGTCTTTCAAACTCTGCGCGTATGTGGACTACTGTATTTACCGTCATTTCTGCAACCACAGAAAAATCAGGTAAATGTGTGGGAACATTAGAAAGATAATGAGTAAATGCTGAAGGAACTGACATACTACCACTTTCGCTTTGCATACGATATATCTGCTGTTCCGGAGTCGGCACAAAATAACGCTGAATGAAGAGTGCAGACAAACCACCAATTATGGCTACCAATAATAAAGAAAGAAACTTTTTCATATC